>CANHWG010000057.1 GCA_947464335.1 Flavobacteriaceae bacterium | reverse complement strand
CCAAACAGAAAGTCAATTGAAAGAGTTAGGTGAAAAATTAGCGGATGATCATAAAGTAGCTATTGAATTAGCATTAACAGAATTGAGAATGGCACATCAAAACCAAGATTTAGAAGCAATTCAAAAAGGTCTTGATAATGTGAATGCCGCATGGAAAACAGCTACCGAAGCAATGTACGCTCAAGGAGAAGCTGGACAAGCACAAGAAGCACAACCACAAGCGGATACTCAAGGCGATAATACTCAAGATGTAGAATTCGAAGAAGTGAAGTAATTAGAGAACCAATTTGTTATACAAATGGTGTGAAATACTTATTCCGTCCGGATGCTTCGGGAGAATCGGAATCCATAACAAAAACCGGGTAAGCAATTATCCGGTTTTTTTTATTTCTTTCCAAACATTTTTACAATTACTACTACATGCGGAAAAGTAATTGAAGCAAGAAACGAAAAGAATAAGGCATTAAATATTTTTTGGTCTTTAAAAATAAAGTAAAGTAAACCGATACCTATTAATGATACAATCCAATAAACAAATGCTGAACGGAAATATAATTTAAAATTATTGAAATTAACCTTACCAAAAAGAAATGTTATTTGATCCATCATAGAAGGAATACTGTGCCAAAAAATAAAATATAAGGCAAATCCCCAAATTAGACTTGATGCTTTAAAAATTATTGAAAAGACCAACAGGTAAAATAATTCTTTTAAAAAGTAATTTTTGAATCTTTTAATTCTAAAATAGAAAAAGACACTTAATAGTATAAAAAGAATCAACATTATTTTTAGTATGAGTAAAAAAATAAAAATTGGAACTTCTATAGTAGTGATAGCCATAATTATGTTCTGAACTTCTTCAGCTTGGAATGTAAATATCATAAAGAGAATTATTAATCCATACACCAACTCATATAAAAACTTTACTATTTTCATATCTGTTTTGAGAAGTTTATTCCATTGTTGTTCTCCAAAATGATATCCACTAATTAAAATAAATAAAGTTAATGCTAACCAAGGGATGATATAAAAAAGAAATGCACCTATAATTACGATAAAAATATAATACAGCACTATTTTGTAGAATTTTTCAACTTTATTGTAAGTATTTACATTTTTTATCAAAGCTAAATCGTTTGCGCCATGTAAAATTCCAAATGAAAGTATTAGTATAAAACCTACAAATAATTGAAAATCTATTGATAAAAATGAATTTAGCCATAAACCTATAAAGCTAGCTATTATTGCGAATTTTGGATATTTTGGCATCTTATTTTAAATTTTGTTTAAAAATAAGTAAAAAAAAAGTAAACGAAAATTTTTATTTTGTTTAGTTTTTATTAGTTTTACCTAAACAATTATTAATTTAAATAACACTTTATGACAAATTTTTTATTTTCTACTTCGCTTGTTGCGAAAATGTTACCAACTGATTATGTTGGATTTACTTTTTTTGTTGGCTGTATGGCTATGATGGCTGCTTCAGCTTTTTTCTTTTTATCTCTAAGTCAATTTGATAAAAAGTGGCGTACTTCTGTATTGGTTTCTGGTTTAATTACCTTCATTGCAGCAGTTCATTATTTTTACATGAGAGATTATTGGACTAGTTTTGGTGAATCTCCAACATTTTTCAGATATGTTGACTGGGTATTAACAGTGCCATTGATGTGTCTTGAGTTTTATTTAATATTAAAAGTAGCAGGTGCTAAACAATCATTATTATGGAAAATGATTATTTATTCTGTAATTATGTTAGTTACAGGTTACTTTGGTGAAGTTGTATTTGCAGACAACGCTGCACTTTGGGGCTTCATTTCTGGAGTTGCATACTTTGCAATTGTATACGAAATTTGGTTAGGAGAAGCATCGAAGTTGGCAAAAGCTGCTGGTGGAAATGTATTAGCTGCTCACAAAATTTTATGTTGGTTCGTACTTGTTGGTTGGGCTATTTATCCTTTAGGATATATGATGGGAACAACTGGATGGTACAACTCAATGATACCAGCTGGAAACATTGATGTTGCTTATAACATTGCAGATGCTATCAATAAAATTGGTTTTGGTTTAGTAATTTACTCTTTAGCAGTAAAATCTCAAAAAGACTAAATACTATTATATAGTACAAAAATTAAAACCGTCAAGTTTACTTGACGGTTTTTTTATTTAACAAATTTCGAATAAATTATTTTGTACATTGCCTTTCTATTATTGACCAATCTAATTTATTGCTATGAGAAAAATATTTTTGTTTTTGTTTGTTAGTTTACTTACGGTTACTAGTTACAGTCAAAAAAAGAAAACCACCATCAAAAAAGGTTCTGAAACTTCTTTATTTCCTAAATTAGACAACCTTCAAGTTGAAGTTAAAAACGGTACTTTTCAAATAGCAATTTCTGAAAAAGGAAAAGAGAATGATGTTATGATTGTAAAAGCTGTTGATGCCAACTCTACTCCAACTAATTGCAAATTGAGTTCCTTTTCGGCTAGTGGTGTAAAACTGTATTTACTAACATGGACAGAAATCAATTTCCTAAAAACAAGTAATAAAACAGAAAACAAAACTACTGTTTATAATGTTATTTATGAATTAGTTTCTAAAAAGCAAGTCTATTCTAATTACCAACTTACAAACAATATCGTTGAAAAAGTAACTTTAGGTGGAACTGGGGCTTCAGAAACTCAAGAAAAAATAAGACGAGAAGGATTTGAATTTATCCTGAATCTAGATGGTTCAATTACCCAAAAAGGAAAAAATCAACAGTTCACTTTTTTCTATAATAAAGAAAAAATGGAGTTTAAAAAGAAATAAAAAATAGTTTAGTAAATAAAATTAATTATTAGTTTTTGTATTTACTTTTGTTAAAAAGTCTACCAAGAAATGTTCTTTTTTTTGGCTCAACTTTGTAATAACCACCAATGGTATATATCTCACCATTATTTCTAATTTCCTTTAAGTAAATACTTAACTTTCCGGTATTTTTTTTTACTTTAAATTTATATTTTTTGTATCCGGGAAAACTAAAAATAATAATATCTTTAGCTTTGGCAATAATATTAAACTTTCCGTCAAAATCAGTTTGTATACTTATGTTTGTTCCTTGAATAGTTACGTAAGCGCCTGGCAAAGAACCTGTTTTATCATTAACAATTCCTTCAATGATTAATTTATCATCATTAAATTTTAATGAATCCGTTTCTTTCAATAATTTTTTATCAGTTTGCTCAATTTTTGGAGAATTTTGAGATATACTTTTGTTTATACCTAATATCGAAAATAATAAAGTAAACCATAATATTCGATACGATTTTCGTTCCTTTGGAATTGTCAGTTCTCGATTTAATTGATGATTTAGAAACCTACCACAATGTATTTCATTTTTATTCAAAAATTGAAAAATTTCTCTATCCGTTGCTTTGGTAAAATCAATAACTATATTCTGGCATGAGTTACAAAATCTTTCTTTGTCTATAACAGTCATTTCTTCCCATTTTTGATGACAAGGTTTTGGTAAAGTTATCTTAATTTTGTGATTCATATTTTACTCCTCAATTTTCAACTCAAATGTTTTTTCCCAGTTTTTCCCAGTTACGAAAATGGTATTGGTCTTTTTGTTAAAGGCAATTCCGTTAAGTACTTCGGCTTCTTTGTTGGTAACTTTGGCTCGTAATGCCGACAAGTCGAGTACAGCTTCAACGGCTCCTGTTTTCGGATTGATAACCGCTATGGCATCTTTTTGCCAAATATTACCATAAATTTTACCATTAATCCACTCGAGTTCGTTTATACTTTTGATTTTACTATCATTTGTGTATACGTTTATAAAATCAACTAATTTTTGCGTTTCAGGATTCATCGTCCAAATTTTTTCAGTTCCATCTGAATGATAAATGTTTTTCCCGTCATTAGTCATTCCCCAACCTTCAACAGGTTTGTCATATTTAAACGTTTTAATTTTTTTTAACGTGTTGGCATCATATATAAAACCAATGGCACTTTGCCAAGTCAGTTGATAAATTTTGTCATTAATAATTGTAATGCCTTCACCGAAATATTGTTGAACTAAATCCACTTTTTTTAGTGTTTTTCCCGTTTTTAAATCAATTTTAGCGATATACGATTTTCCATTTTGCCCCGTACTTTCAAGCAAAGTATCACGATAGAATTCAAAACCTTCAGTAAAAGCATTTACATCATGATTGTGGGTATTGACCACAGTATATTTTAATAATTTCGGAACAATACCCGATGCCACTTCAATTCGAGTTTTGGTAGAAACAGTATCTCCTTCAAAATAGACTAAAGCTTTTATCTCCTGATAACCCAACTTTTTATCTTTCAAATCTAGCGTGAATTTAGTATTTCCTTTAACTGATGATGTTCTTTTGTCATTCACAAAATAAGCAACACTATCTATAGTTTTATTTTTAGAATTAGCTATCGTAAAATCAACTTTTTCATTTACTTGATACATAGATTTTAAGGTATTCTCATCAAAACCAAAAAACGATTCTTTTTCTTTTTGACTATCGCCACAACTAGCCATGTTTAAAGCTAATAAAATGGTAATTAAGGGATTATAAATTTTCATTTTTAGTAATTAAAATTTCATTCACAAATATATTTATATTGGTTTTAAATTCTTGCAAAAAAATAAAAAGATTGTATATTTGCAGCGGCAAGTCCTACACGACCAGCTCCTACAAAATCCTCCAGGATGGGAACATAGCAAAGGTATGTGGTTGTAGCGGTGCGATGTAGGTCGCTTGCCATTTTTTATCCGAACTTGTTTACAGCATCAGTTGCTAAGCTCGTATCGGATTCTTTTTTTTTATCTATTCTCTTTTCTATGAAATTACATTGGCAAATTGTTCGATTTCAACTCAAAGAAACCTTTGCCATTGCTTATGGAAATTATACTCACCGAGAAGCTTTAATTGTTACCCTTGAAAAAAACGGAGTAAAAGGTTATGGAGAATGTACCGCTATTAATTATTATAATATCAATTTAGTAGATTTTCAATCGGTTTTGATTAATTATAAATCTCAAATTGAAGGACAAAACATATATCATCCTACCGATTTTTATTATTTACTAATCAAATTAGATTTGCCTAGTTTTCTGCGTTCGGCTTTAGATTGTGCGTATTGGGATTTATTTGGGAAACTAGAAAAGAAAAGTTTTTTAGAACTCAATACTATAAATTTTAGGTCAATTCCAGAGTCTTCTATAACTATAAGTATTGATACAGTTGCCAATCAAGTCAAGAAAATTGAAGAATCTACTTGGTCAAGATTTAAAGTGAAATGCAATGGTTTTGAGGAAGCTCATATTACTGAATTATTAGAATTAGATAAAAACATAGCATTGGATTCTAATGGGAGTTTTACGGCTGAAAATTGTCGTTGGTTAGAGAATCATGAATCTGTGTCAAAGTTTGATTATTTAGAGCAACCTATGAAATTGGGTTTTGAGAATTATAAAATTTTGAATTGTAATAAAGCAGCCAATTGGATGGCCGATGAAGATTGTCAAGATATTTCGGATTTAAATGAATTGACATCTCATTATAGAAGTATTAATATCAAATTGGTAAAATGTGGCGGTTTGACTCCAGCTTTAGCAATGATTTCCTTAGCTAAGGAACTTGGATTTAAAATCATGATTGGTTGTATGACGGAGTCTTCAATTGGAATTTCAGCAGGAGCTGTACTGGCGCCATTATCTGATTATGCTGATTTGGATGGTGCCAGCTTAATTGCCAATGATATTGCCAAAGGCAGCGAAGTTATTAATGGTAGAATTCACCTAAGTGAAAGTAATGGATTAGGTATTAGAATAATCTAATTATCTTTATACGAAATTCAGACGGATAGATAATAGACGAATAGATAATAGATATTCTCGTTTATAATGATTGTCTCTCATCTATCGGTCTCTCATCTCTTATCTAAAAATAAATGAGTAAAGTAGTATTAATTACAGGCGGTTCTTCTGGAATAGGAAAAGCCATTGGAGAGTTTTTGTTTCATAAAGGGTATACCGTATACGGAACCAGTAGGAATCCAGAAAAAATATCAAATTCAGTATTTCCTTTAATAGCACTTGATGTTAGAAGTGTTGATAGCATTCAGCTAGCGGTTCAAAAAGTTATTTCTATTTCTAAAAGAATTGATGTGGTCATCAATAATGCGGGTGTTGGAATTACGGGTCCAATAGAAGAAACACCAACGGATGAAATGCGGAATAATTTTGAGACCAACTTTTTTGGTCCCATAGAAGTTATTAAAGCGGTTTTGCCTCAAATGCGTGAACAAAAATCAGGACTGATAATTAATGTAACTTCAATAGCGGGGTATATGGGATTGCCTTATAGAGGTATTTATTCTGCTTCAAAAGGTGCACTTGAATTGGTTACAGAAGCTATTAGTATTGAAGTAAAACCTTTCGGAATTAATGTTGTCAATATTGCTCCAGGTGAATTTGCTACTGATATAGCCGCGCATCGCTACCATGCACCTATACGGGAAGATTCTGTTTATAAAACTCCGTATGAAAATACTTTAGGAATGATGAATTCGCACATGCATAGCGGTGACAATCCACAAGATTTGGCGGCTGTAGTTTTTCAGATAATTAATGATGGAAATCCAAAATTGCATTATAAAGTGGGTGCTTTTATGCAAAAATTTTCGATTGTTTTGAAAAGAATTTTACCAGACAGAATCTATGAAAGTATGCTGATGAATCATTATAAATTAAGTGATAAGCAGTAAGAGATAGGGAAAAAGGTATTTGTTTGAAATAAGTTTCCTTTTTAAAGTCAGCTGTCGTACTTTTGCACAGGTTTTTGCGTGAGGGATTGCAGTGGAAATCCTTTTTTGTTTTTGAAAAAGCCCTTCTCCCGAAACTTCGGGAGCGCTCGGGGTGACAAACAAAAAAGATTGTAACGGAAAGCCCGACCTGAAAGGGCACGCCCAAATTAATTTTAAACACAACTTTTTTAAAATAAATTTTATGAAATTTTTTATTGACACTGCTAACTTAAAAGAAATCAAAGAAGCTCAAGATATGGGTGTTCTTGATGGCGTTACAACAAATCCTTCGTTGATGGCAAAAGAGGGAATTACGGGAAAAAATAACATCTTAAAACACTATGTTGATATTTGCACTATTGTGGATGGTGACGTAAGTGCTGAGGTTATTGCCATTGATTATGACGGAATGATTAAAGAAGGTGAAGAGTTGGCCGATTTACACCCGCAAATCGTAGTAAAATTACCAATGACCAAAGAAGGTGTTAAGGCCTGTAAATATTTTTCTGATAAAGGAATTAAGACTAATGTAACTCTAGTTTTTTCAGCAGGGCAAGCCTTGTTAGCTGCAAAAGCGGGTGCGACTTATGTTTCTCCGTTTTTAGGACGATTGGATGATATTTCAACTGATGGTTTGGCTTTGATTCAGGAAATTAGAGATATCTATGATAACTATGCCTTTGAAACAGAAATTCTTGCGGCCTCTATTAGACATACGATGCATGTTGTAAACTGTGCTAAAATAGGTGCTGATGTGATGACTGGACCATTGTCATCAATTACGGGATTGTTAAAACATCCTTTAACTGATTTGGGCTTGGCCCAGTTTTTAGCAGATTATGCTAAAGGAAATCAGTAAGTAATAGTTTTCATTATAAAAAACCCGATTCAATATCTGAATCGGGTTTTTTATTTTTGCCTAATGCCTACTTCAAATTCTCTTCAAATTGAGAATCAAATATGTTTACAAAAGCATTTTTTATTAATCCTTTTGGTCCAAGAATAATGGTTCTGTGTATTTTATTAATTGCCCATTTGTTTTTTATATTTTCAAAATCAGAACTATGGAGTTCCGTTATTCCCTCAAACTTATAATTATTTAAAGTATTTATCCAATCTTCTTGACTATCATTAATATTGATAGCTACAAAACTATATTGTGGGAACTTAGCTTTTAGGGCAATTATTTTTTTATGTACCGCTTCAAAATGGGACATCGCATTTATAGTCCAAAAGAATAATACGGTATTTGGTTTTGCAAAAGTATTTGATGAAATTTCTTTTCCATTTGTATTTACTAATTGTACTTCTGGTAAAGCATTCCCAACATTTAGCATTTTGATTGCATTGCAAATTGTAATTATCTCATTTTTTTGACTTCGGTCAGTTGATATCTTATTATAGCAATTTAAAAATTTATTGTTATTTGCCATGTTTTGATCTTCTAGCAAATAAGTGAATGCAATGTTGTTAAGTATGGTGTTTTTTACTTTTTTATTTTTGATTAGCGTGTCAGCAATAGTCATTTTATTGATATTGGTTTTAAGTGCCAAATCAGTTTCAGTAAAATGATTATGATAATTAATCGTACCCATATTGTTTAGCATATAGGATAAATACATTACATAAGGACTGTAATTTGATAACTCAACATTATTAAAATCTATGTTTTTTCGGTAATCATAATAATTGGAAGGTAATTTTTCAATAACATCTTTTCCAGTCCTAATTTTATGAACAATAGGATACAGTTCTTTCTTAGAAAAGTAATTTAAATCTAAGGAAGCCTTAGCAAAAACGTCAAATTCCTCTGACCATTTTATTTCTTCTTTTTTTGTAAAATAAAATTTAGTGGCTTTTGCGTAGGTAGTATCAATTTCATTTGAAAAGTCTTCAAGATTTAAATCAAAGTATTCAAACGAATTACTTTTATCTTTTTCATTTTTTAGATATAATTCCATTAAGAAATTATTCTTTTCTTCTCCACGACCACAAAATACAACTGATTCATCAAAGTCTTTAGAATTGACACGAACCATAATACTGTCGTTTTTATCAAAATACACATACTGATATTCGGGTTCATGCTTAAAGCTATAAAGACCAGGAGCAAGTGAATCAAACTGAATAAAAAAGCGATTGTTTTTATCCAATTTTAAAGTATCTATCACTTCGTTGTCTTTACAAAAAAGAACATAAGGATTATTTGGATTTACAATTTCACCGCCGAAATAGGCAATATATTCACATCCTTTAAACTCGTTTTTACACGAACTAAATAGAGCGATAATCGATATAAGGAAAGCTAAAGCTTTTATGTTTTTAATCTTGTGCATTATTTGAGACTAGCAAACAAAATTACTCTGATGGAATGGAATTTACTGTTAATCTATCGTTAAAAGTTACTATTGCAAACAGGTTAGTTTCACTATTAACCTATTTTTTTTTGAGTAAATAATCCTTTATTTTAACTACTTTTGCACCCATCCTTGACAAAATAGTCAAACGGAGCGAAGTAAAATTTTAATAAATCATTTCATGTTAACCGTAAACAATTTATCTGTACAGTTTGGGAAAAGAATATTATTTGATGAAGTCAACACTACTTTTACTCAAGGCAATTGCTATGGAGTGATTGGAGCGAATGGTGCTGGGAAATCAACTTTTTTAAAGATACTGGCAGGAGATATAGACCCAACTTCGGGTAGAGTATTTTTAGAGCCAGGAAAGCGTATGTCGGTTTTAAATCAAAATCACAATATGTTTGATGAACATACTGTTTTAGAAACTGTCATGATGGGTAATAAAGTTTTGTTTGCTGTAAAATCAGAAATGGATGCTTTGTATGCCGATTATGATGATGCTAATGCTGATAGGATTGGTGAGTTGCAAGTTCAGTTTGAAGAAATGAATGGTTGGAATGCTGAGTCTGATGCCGGTGCGATGCTTTCGAATCTCGGAATTTCTTCAGATATGCATTATACATTGATGGGAGAAGTAGAAGGAAAGCTTAAAGTACGTGTACTTTTGGCACAAGCACTTTTTGGAAACCCCGATGTATTAGTGATGGATGAGCCTACGAACGACTTAGATTTTGAAACGATTTCGTGGTTAGAGAATTTCTTGGCTAATTATGAAAATACCGTAATTGTAGTGTCACACGACCGTCACTTTTTAGATGCGGTTTGTACCCATATTTCCGACATCGATTTTTCTAAAATTAATCATTTTTCTGGAAATTATACTTTTTGGTACGAATCAAGTCAACTAGCGGCAAGACAAAAAGCACAACAAAATAAAAAGGCGGAAGAGAAGAAAGCCGAGTTGGAAGAGTTTATTCGACGATTCAGTGCGAATGTGGCAAAGTCTAAGCAGGCCACTTCTCGTAAAAAAATGATTGACAAATTAAATTTGGAAGAAATAAAACCTTCTAGCCGAAGATATCCTGCCATTATTTTTGATGTCGAAAGAGAAGCTGGAGATCAAATTTTACACATTCAAAACCTGGCAGCTTCTGTTGATGGTGAAGTATTGTTTAAGAATGTTGATTTGAATATGGCTAAAGGTGATAAGGTAGTTGTTTTTTCCAAAGATTCTCGAGCCACATCTGCATTCTATGAAATTATAAATGGAAACCAAATAGCTGATGCAGGAACTTTTGATTGGGGAATTACAACAACACAATCCTATTTGCCAAATGATAACAGTTCTTTTTTTACAGATGGTAGTTTAAATTTAGTGGATTGGTTGCGTCAGTTTGTGAAAACTGAAGAGGAAAGAGACGAGGTATATGTTCGTGGTTTCTTAGGAAAAATGATTTTCTCGGGTGAAGAAGCCTTAAAAAAATGTACAGTGTTATCTGGAGGTGAAAAAGTACGTTGTATGTTGTCTCGAATGATGATGATTCGTGCCAATGTTTTAATGCTTGATGAACCAACGAATCACTTAGATTTGGAATCTATTACGGCTTTCAATAATTCATTGAAGAACTTTAAAGGTTCGGTCTTATTTACGACTCATGACCATGAGTTTGCACAAACGGTTGCCAACAGAGTTTTAGAAATTACACCAAACGGTGTTATTGACCGTTATATGACTTTTGATGAATATCTTGATGACGAAAAGATTCAGGAAATGAGAAAGAAGATGTATAGTTAACATAACAAAAACTCCCAAATGAAAGTTTGGGAGTTTTTGTTAATAGTCAATAAAATTTTTATGAGAATTCAGAAAAGTTTCAATAAAGATTGACGCTGTTTTATCATTAAATTTAAATAATGCTTCACTGTTGAAATCAGCATAGGAAGGATTACGGTTTAAAATCTTATAACTAGTAGCATTAAATCCCATTGTCCAATCTGGGAATTGACGTTTTGCAATCTTTTGATCACTTACACAAATAATATTTTTGTGTCTATTATCAAATTGAATATTACTGTATAAATTGTTGATTTCAAATTCATCGCCTTCAATTATTTGAATAAAATCCCCATCAATATAAAGTAAAAGGCCAGTGATATTTTTAATTTTATTATTATCTCTAGCAATTTTGAGTAAATTATGTAATTCAAAATCACTCATAAATTTAGTCGCAGAGCTTAAATAAATTATCCTTTTCATCATTGAAATAAATTATTTTTATAAAATTACAAAAATATATATTTAGAAATTTTAAATCCAAATAAAATAGCGTTTCTAGGTTAAGAATAAAAATTATATCTTTACCACCCAAACAACACTACTATGAGTCAAAAAGTATTGCTCACTTCCAAAGAAGTCAATATCATACTCCATCGTTTGGCTTGTCAGTTAATCGAAAATCACCTCGATTTTTCAAATTCTGTTCTTATTGGTCTTCAACCAAGAGGTGTTTCATTAGCACAACGATTGAAAACTATATTAGAAACCGAATATCATATTAGTAATATTCCACTAGGTTTTTTAGACATCACCTTTTTTAGGGATGATTTCCGTAGAGGTGAAAAGCAATTAGAAGCCAATATAACGCAAATTGATTTTTTAGTAGAAGATAAAAAAGTAGTGTTTATTGATGATGTGCTTTTTACAGGAAGAAGTATTCGTGCAGCACTTACCGCAATTCAATCTTTTGGTCGACCTTCTGAAATAGAATTATTAGTACTTATCGATAGAAGGTTTAGCCGTCATTTACCCATTCAGCCCGATTATCGTGGCCGACAAGTAGATGTTATTGATAACGATAAAGTAAAGGTTTGTTGGATAGAAAAAGATGGAGAAGATGCCGTATACTTGATTTAAGAATAATGATTACCGATTTTTGATATTAGATTTAAAAGAAAACACACAACCAATGTCCGAACTATCAGTCAACCATTTATTAGGAATAAAATATCTCAACAAGAAAGATATTGATTTGATTTTTGAAACGGCAGATCATTTCAAGGAAGTTATTAATCGTCCTATAAAAAAAGTACCTTCATTACGAGATATTACTATTGCTAATATCTTTTTTGAAAACAGTACACGAACAAAATTATCCTTCGAGTTGGCTCAAAAGCGACTTTCTGCAGATGTGATTAGTTTTTCAGCAGCTCAATCTTCTGTAAAAAAAGGGGAAACTTTGATTGATACCGTAAATAATATTCTTTCGATGAAAGTGGATATGGTGGTTATGCGTCATGCTAATCCTGGAGCAGCATTTTTTTTATCTCAAAACGTTAAAGCAAGTATTATTAATGCTGGCGATGGAGCTCATGAACATCCAACTCAGGCATTGTTAGATAGTTATTCAATTAAAGAAAAACTGGGTGAAGTAGGAGGAAAGAAGGTAGTCATTGTTGGTGATGTTTTGCATTCAAGAGTTGCATTATCTAATATTTATGCATTGCAAATGCAAGGAGCTGAAGTGAAAGTATGTGGACCAAAAACTTTAATTCCAAGACACATTGAAAGTCTTGGTGTTATGGTAGAACCAAATTTGAGAAAGGCTCTAGAGTGGTGTGATGTAGCCAATATGTTACGGGTACAAAATGAAAGAATGGATGTGAATTATTTCCCGTCTACTAGAGAGTATGCACAACAATATGGAGTTGATAAAGAATTGCTTAACTCACTTTCTAAAGAAATTGTAATCATGCATCCGGGACCAATAAATCGAGGAGTTGAGATTACTTCAGATGTTGCTGATTCGAAACAATCGGTTATTTTAGACCAAGTTGAAAATGGAGTGGCAATTCGAATGGCAGTTATCTATCTGCTGGCTTCCAAAATACTACAATAAAAAAATCCCAAATTTTGTATTTGGGATTTTTAGTTTTTATTCTGATTTAAAATTCTTAAGTTGTTTTAGCTTTTCTTTCCAGGTGGCTAATTCATCTTTTTTCAACTCAATATTTTTCTTTACTTCTTTTACCATTGGATTATCAGCTTTGGCTTTGGCAAAAAATTGGATGTTATTTTCTAATTGAAAAATTTCATTTTGCACTTCGTCTACTTTTCGCATGATGAATATTTTTTCATTGTCCAATTTTCTAGAATCTTGTCCCGCTAAATGGTCTAATTTATTGGCATACCGATTCATTTCATTTTCTTTCTTACTTGAAGTTAATTTTTCAAACAAAGAATCAAGAATTTTATTGAACTTTCCTTCTATATGTCTACGAGCAAAAGGCACTTTTCCATAACTTTTCCAAGTTTCAATATGTGCTTTTATTGCATCTAAATCGGTTTTATGATCGCCAATAAGTTCAAAACTTTTTATCGTTTCTAAATATAATTTTTTGTTTTCAAAAGCCTGAACTTCTTCTTCATTTACTTCAGATTTTTGTTCTTTTAGTCTTTCAAAATAAATATTACAAGCCGCTCTAAAATCAGTCCAAAGTTTATCAGAGAACTTTCTCGGAACATGACCAATGGTTTTCCATTCTTCTTGTATTTGTTTGAAGATTGGCGTTGTCACTCCAAAATCAGTACTGTCTTTTAACTCATTAGCTTTATCAATTAAGGCTTGTTTTTTAGAAAGATTATCGTTTTGGTCTTTTTTGATGTCTTTATAAAATGAGTTTTTCAACACATTAAAACTTCTTACCACATTTTTAAACTCATTCCAAGTTTGATCAGTCACTTCTGATGGTACTTTTCCAGCTCCAAAAAATTGATTTCGCAATGCTTCAACTTTTTCTATTTGTCCTAACCATGCCGCATGCGAATTAACTTTTTCCAGAGCTAGAACTTCAATTTGAGCAATAATTTCTTTTTTATTTGCTAAATTTTCAGTTTCTCTCTCCCGAAGTTTTTCAAACAAACTTTCTCTTTTGTCATGCATTTGTTTGGTAAGTTCACTGAATCTATTCCAAATTTCTTCTCTATTTTCTCTAGAAACAGGACCAATGTCTTCTTTCCAAATACGGTGTAAATCTTGCAATTCACGGAACGATTTGTTAATATCTTCTTCTTTGACTAATTCTTCTACACGCTCAATAATTTTTAGTTTTTGAACTAAATTATGTTTAAAATCTAAGTCACGTATTTCTCTATCTAAATGCAGTACATCATAGAAATTTTCTAAATGAAAATGATAGTTATTCCAAACGTGATTGTATTTGTCTTTTGGAATTGGTCCAGCTACTTTCCATCGATCTCTTATATCATTAAATTTCTTTAAGGTAACTGGAATACTATCTTGGCTGTGGATTAGATTTTTTAATTCTTCAACTATTGTTAATCTATTTTCTAAATTCTGCTTTAAGCTATTTTGTAAGCTTTGAAAATGATTATTTTTTTTATCTCTATAGTTTGAGTATAATTGGTCAAATTTTATTTTTAATGGAAAATGATAATGAAAATCTTCAGTTGAATCTGGATTTTCAGCATGAAATTCCTCTTTCTTTTCATCAATAAAATGATGGTATTTTGATAAGAAAGATTTCTTTATTTCTTCAACATGATCTTTTACGGACATCAGTTTTTCAACGATAACTAAATTGCCTAATTCGTCTATCAATTGTTCCATTGATAATGTATCGTAATCTTGCATTGGAATATCGTGACGTTCTTTAAGTGTTTCGTCTTCGCTTTCTTCCGCATTGATTTCCTCGATAGCACTAATCACCGATTGACTATCTGTTTCTATTACAGGAGATTCATCGTTTATTTGTTCTGAGGTTAATTCTACAGTGCTATTTTCAACTATTGATTCTTCTTGATGTTCTTCTTCTTGAGATTGTAATTCAGCCACTTGGACAGTTTCAATGTTTTGCTCTGCCAATTCACTATTGCTAGTCTCTTCAACAAGTCCTTCTTTTTCTGTATTTAACTCTATTTCGTCTTCAGTAAGCACTTCAGTTACTTCGGCTACCACTTGTTTGTCTGTTTGATTTACAGTTACATCCTCAATTATTTCTTGAGGTTCAGTTTCTGCTTCAATTATTTCAGAAGCTTCGTCAGTTTCTATAGTAGAAACGTTTTCCTCTTGCATTTCAACAGGAATTTCTATATTCTCAGCAATTGTCACTTCTTGTGGTTCATTTGCTTCATTTCCATCTGCTTCTTGCAGGTTATCATTCTTTTCTTCTAACATTTGTAAAATGTTTTAAGGGTTACACAATTTGAGGGCGAAAGATAGTAAACAAGCGTTAAAGTACAAAGCAAATCAATGCTTTCTAACCTTTTTTAAGGTATTTAGAAGGATTTTTCGATTAAAAACAAAAAAACGCTGTTGAAACTCAATAGCGTTTAGGTTTTCTTAGATAGGCGAAATTTAATTTATCAATACTTTTTTGGTAATTGAATTCGTTTCTGATGACAACTTTAAGAAATAAAATCCTTTGGGTAAATTGGTAATTGTGTAGGAGTTATTTTCAAAAGATGGTTTCTTAATTTGTTGAACAAGTTGTCCATTAATGGTAATAATTTCAATTTGATCTAACACAATGTTTGTTGAAATATTGATGTCACTTGAAGATGGATTTGGATAAACTATAGCATTGTTTAAAAAATCAAAAGTAGTATTAACTAACGGTTGACCCCAAACACGAGCAACATAAGTATTGTTATCTATGTAAGGATTTCTATTATTTTGACGGGCAAAAATAGCATTATTTCTATCTATTTCTCTCTGACTTACAGGGTCAAGTATATTCCAAGTTAAAAGTATATTAAGAAAGGTTGTAGAGAAAGATTTATCACTTGTTCCGTCAAACATTACTTTTGATAATGAATTAGAGGTTGCATAAAATGCTACAAGATCTGATTCATATCTTGTAGCAAAGTATAAAAACATTCTAGCAATATCGCCTTT
>CANHWG010000056.1 GCA_947464335.1 Flavobacteriaceae bacterium | reverse complement strand
TTGTAAAAGCCCTTCGACTGCGCTCAGGGTGACAAAACAAAAAGGATTTCCACTGCAACCTGCCTGTCGGCAGACAGGTCGGGGCTAGTTACGCATCAATCTTAGCATACACTGCATTCTTCTCGATAAACTCTCTTCTTGGTGGAACTTCGTCACCCATCAACATAGAGAAAACTCTATCGGCTTCTGCCAAACTATCAATGGTAACTTGACGCAAGGTTCTAAAGTTCGGATCCATGGTTGTTTCCCACAATTGCTCCGCATTCATTTCTCCCAAACCTTTATAACGTTGAATTGCTGCACTTCCACCCATTCTTTCGTTTGCAGAATCGCGCTGATCATCATTCCAAGCATACTCTTTTTTGTTCCCTTTTTTAACTAAGTATAATGGTGGCGCTGCAATATAAACGTGTCCACCTTCAATCAACTCTTTCATAAAACGGAAGAAGAACGTTAATATTAAGGTAGAAATGTGACTTCCATCCACATCGGCATCACACATAATAATTACTTTATGGTACCGCAATTTTTCTAAGTTTAATGCTTTAGAATCCTCTTCGGTTCCTATAGTTACACCAAGTGCCGTGAAAATATTTCGAATCTCTTCGTTTTCAAAAACCTTGTGATGCATTGCTTTCTCCACATTCAAAATCTTTCCTCTTAAAGGCAAAATCGCTTGAAAATTTCGATCACGTCCTTGTTTTGCTGTTCCACCTGCCGAATCTCCCTCAACAAGATACACTTCGCATTTTGCTGGGTCTTGTTCTGAACAATCCGATAATTTACCAGGTAAACCGCCACCGCCTAAAACGGTTTTACGTTGAACCATTTCACGTGCTTTCTTAGCCGCATGACGCGCTTGAGCAGCCAGAATTACTTTTTGTACAATAATCTTAGCATCATTTGGATTTTCTTCCAAATAATTTTCTAACATTTCTGCTACAGCTTGAGAAACCGGAGAAACTACTTCTCTATTTCCTAATTTGGTTTTGGTTTGTCCTTCAAACTGTGGCTCTGCCACTTTTACCGAAATAATTGCAGTTAATCCTTCACGGAAATCATCACCTGTAATTTCAAATTTTAATTTATCTAATAAACCCGATGAATCTGCATATTTTTTTAAGGTACGGGTTAATCCCATTCGGAAACCTTGTAAATGCGTTCCTCCTTCGTGTGTATTAATATTATTTACGTACGAAAAAATATTCTCTGAGTAACTCGTATTGTATACCAAAGCTACCTCAACTGGAATTTCTCCTTTTTCGAGTTCCATACTGATCACATGACCAATAATAGCTTCTCTTCCTTTATCTAAGAAACGAACGAATTCTTTTAATCCTTCTTTTGAATGGAATATTTCACCTTCATATTCCCCATTTTCTTTTGTAAATCTTCTGTCAGTAAGGGTAATCGTAATTCCTTTATTTAAAAAAGAAAGCTCACGCATACGACCCGCTAAAGTATCATAGGAATACTCTAAAGTTTGTGTAAAAATGGTAGCATCTGGTTTGAAAGTAACGGTAGTTCCTCTTTTGGTGGTTTCACCAATTTGTTTCACCGGATACATCGATTTTCCTCTTTCATACTCTTGTTCGTATACTTTACCATCTCTGTAAACTGTAGCTCTCAAGTGATCCGAAAGTGCATTCACACAGGAAACTCCAACTCCGTGAAGTCCTCCTGATACTTTATACGAATCTTTATCAAATTTTCCTCCTGCTCCAATTTTGGTCATAACAACCTCAAGCGCAGACACACCTTCTTTTTTGTGCATATCGACTGGAATACCTCTACCGTTATCTTCAACGGTAATCGAGTTGTCTTCATTGATAATTACACTAATGGTATCACAATGGCCAGCTAACGCCTCATCAATCGAGTTATCTACTACCTCATAAACCAAGTGGTGTAAACCTCGAACTCCAGTATCTCCAATATACATGGAAGGACGCATTCTTACGTGCTCCATTCCTTCTAATGCCTGAATACTATCGGCTGAATAACTGTTCTTTTTAATCTCGTCGCTCATATTATTTTATCGTAAAAAACTATTTTTTGTCTAACGAGCAAATATATAAAAACGCGTAGGATTTCCTATTGAAAATTGGGCTTAAAACCTTTAAGTTATTAACATTTTTGGCAATATTTCAACAAAAAACACTCACCAAAAATGACGAGTGTTTTTTTCAAATAACGAAACTTCAATCTAAACTTAAGTAACTACTCTCAAGATTTATTTTTAAGGATACTCTTGTGTTTTTTAATCAATTTTTATCGCTTTACATAAGCATCATCATGCACATTGGCAACAGCTCTTCCTGACGGATCATTTACGTTTTTAAATGCTTCATCCCACTCTAAGGCAATTTTAGTACTACACGCTACGCTTGCTTCTTGAGGCACTGATAAGGCAGCCGCATCACTTGGGAAGTGTTCATGAAAAATAGAACGATAATAATACTCTTCTTTGGATGTTGGTGTTTGAATTGGGAACTTAAATTTTGCATTCGCTAGTTGTTCATCCGATATTGCTTCGGCAACCACTACTTTCAACGTATCAATCCAACTGTAACCAACACCATCACTAAACTGTTCTTTTTGTCTCCAGGCAACGCTTGCTGGCAACATATCTTCAAAAGCTTTTCGTAATACCCATTTCTCCATTCGCTCACCATTAATCATTTTGTCTTGTGGATTAATGCGCATCGCAACATCCATAAATTCTTTATCTAAAAAAGGAACACGTCCTTCAATCCCCCATGCGGCTAAACTTTTATTAGCACGCAAACAATCGTACATGTGTAATTTGCTCAATTTACGGACCGTTTCTTCATGGAATTCTTTCGCATTTGGCGCTTTATGGAAATACAAATAGCCTCCAAATAATTCGTCAGAACCTTCGCCGGACAACACCATTTTGATCCCCATTGATTTGATAACACGTGCCATCAAATACATAGGCGTAGAAGCTCTTATAGTCGTTACATCATAAGTTTCTATGTTATAAATTACATCGCGAACAGCGTCTAATCCTTCCTGTATCGTGAATTTGATTTCGTGATGAATGGTACCTAAATGATCGGCTACTTTTTGGGCTGCAGCCAAATCGGGCGATCCTTCAAGACCAACGGCAAAAGAATGCAACTGCGGATACCAAGCATCTACAGTATCACCTGATTCAATTCGTTTTTGCGCATATTTTTTAGCAATTGCTGAAGTAATTGAAGAATCTAATCCACCGGAAAGCAACACACCATAAGGCACGTCACTCATCAATTGACGGTGAACGGCAGCTTCTAAAGCGGTCTTTATTTCTTCAATGCTTGTTGTGTTTTCTTTTACGGCATCAAATTCGGTCCATTCTCTTTTATACCATTTTACCAATTCGCCGTCTGTACTTGACATATAATGTCCCGGAGGAAACAATTGTATTGTGGTACAATACCCTTCTAACGCTTTTAATTCGGATGCTACATAAAAAGTTCCATCTTCATCCCATCCAATATAAAGTGGAATAATTCCCATATGATCTCGAGCAATAAAGTATTCGTCTTTAGCAACATCATAAATCGTAAATCCGAAAATACCATTCATTTCATCTAAAAAATGAACACCTTTTTCTTGGTATAAAGCGAGAATCACTTCGCAGTCGCTTTCAGTTTGGAACGTATATTTACCTTCGAATTGTTTGCGTAATGTTCTATGATTATAAATTTCGCCATTGGCTGCTAATACTAAACTTTTATCTTCACTAAATAACGGTTGTTTTCCCGAAGCCGGGTCAACAATAGCCAATCTCTCGTGAGCCAATATTGCTTTTTCATTACTATAAATTCCACTCCAATCGGGACCACGATGACGAATGATTTTAGACATTTCTAATACTTTTGGTCTTAAGACTTCTGCTTTTTGTTTCAAATCGAAAGCACATACAATTCCACACATAATCTTTAAATTTTATGGGGCAAAGATGGAATAATGGTAATAAATGAAAAACATAATTTCATATTTAGTTAAAATTTATAACTAAAAAATGAAATACTATTCATTTATGGAATTAAAAAAATAAATAAAATTGATTTAGATTAGAAAATGTTAGGAAACACTTTCAATAGTATAAGGTTTCCCATTCATATCAAATGAATATCCAACTTTATTTCCCATTAGTTTGCTTCCCAATGGCGATTGAGGCGAAAGTGCAAAAATGCTTTTGTCTTCAATAATTAATTTCGGTAAAGCTGTGCTGATAAAAAGTTGCATTCCATTGGCTTGCACCAAGCTTCCCAAAGCTACTATTTTGTGTGTTTGCGAAGCATCAATTTTGTCGAGAATCGCTTTTTGTTCAAGGATTTCCTTGAGTTTATGATTGAGTTTTTCTTGCTCGAGATGCATCATCGAAAGCGCCGTCTCATGCTTATCACCTGCTGAACCTTTGGCATCGTTTTGCGCATCTATGGTCAAACTTGATATCATGTCTTGAAAAACATCTATTCGGTCTTGGAGCATTTCTTTGTAGCGAAGAAGGATTTGTTGTTTCATTTTAGATTGTTAGATTATTAGAATGTTAGACTTCTTAGATCAATTATTTCTAACAATCTGAGAAGTCTAATAATCTAAGTTAGTCTAAATTAAAAATCAAATTTATAACTCGCACCACCCAAAACTTGTAATCCTTGAACAGGATAACTCAACCAACGCTGGTAATCCTGATTAGCTAAATTGTTTCCTCTTAAATAAAAAGTCAAACGCTCGCTGTATTTAAATCCGACATGAGCATTCAAATCGAAATAACTTTTTAAAGTAATATTCTCAATTGGAAATGGAGTTACTAACGAACTGGTAATAAATTGGTCTTTTCTTTCGCCCACAAAAAACAAACTTGTTCCAGCATACCATTTTGGTGTAATGGTAACATCTAAAGTAGTTGCCAATTGTATTGCAGGTAAATTCCATGCTTCTTTCTCAGCATCTGTAGAAAAACTGCTAAAGGTTCCGTTAATTCCAAAAGAAATATTTTTAGAAAAATCGGCTTTCAATTCTCCAAAGAAACTAATCGTTTTCATTTTATCATACACTACATTAAAGGAGTTTCCGAAGGTAAATCCATCGGTATTTCCATTGCTATCGTCAAAACCATTACTTTTAAAAAGCGCTTTACCTTCTTCATTTTTATACGAACCGCGAATATTATAACTAACACTGTTTGCTAATTTTCCTTTTAAACCAGCATATACATCATATTTTTGATCGGTTGGTGCCACGCCAAGCGTTGGCGATACAAAGAAATTTTGTTGAACAAAATCATGATAGGAATTCTGTTGCAAAGTTCCTTCTAAACCAGCATAAAAAACCATCAAATCTCCGACTAATTTGAATGCTCCTGTAACTTGTGGATAGATGAAAAATTTACTTTCTCCACCTTCTTGAGCAGCGCTATAAAAAAATCCTACACCAACATTCATGGATAAATCCCCTTTATTGATTTTGATGCTCGGCTGAAATCCGATGTTCGTAAATCCGTATTTAAAAGAGTTTCCGCCACTATAGGTTTGATCGAATGAGCCATTAATATAATCGAGAACAAAATCAGTTCTTATTTTTTGTTCTACAATATCAAACTCTAATGATGGTTTGGCTACAAAACGATTTTCAGCTGAGCCAAAAGCATCCCAAAAACGGGTGAATCGAACGGAGCTTTCTTTTAAAATGTTATCCAATCCTAATCGACCACCAAGATACAAGGTGTGATAGGTTTGTTGTTCATCTATACTAGCAATGGTGGCATTATCAAAAATTGTTGGATGAATTCCGTACCAATTATACACCTGATTTTGATAGCCCAAATCGGCATTCCACGTCATGCCTTTTTTTCTACTTCCGTAAGTTAAATCAAGAGCGGTATTGAACATTTTATCATCTAAAACCACATCCGCAATTCCACCTTGAGTAGAATTATGGCGTAACATTCCACCAAAATAATCGGTGTTACTAATGCTTTCTGTAATAAATAATTCCGCATTAACAGTTCCAAAATTTCCAGCTCCTAAAGTCAAATAGTTACTAAACATTTTCTCTTCAGCACTTTTGTCTACATTCGCTGCTCTTCCTTTGGCAGGTGCAAAGGTCGATGCTACTGGGAATGAAAAAATAGTGTACTGGATGTTCTCTTTTTTAGCCGTATTTTCATCATCTAGCGTTGGCGTTTCTTTGACTTTAAATGCATCCGAAATTGAAGGTGAATACGGTTTCACTACATTTACTACTTCGGTTCCAATGTTGTCGTCTTTCTTTTGCGAAAAGGAAAATTGCATTGCGAAGAGACAAAGAGATAATAGACTTATAGATGATAGACTTTTATTTTTACTTATGATAAAACTCATTCTTATTGATTTAAAGTGTTTTGAAATGTCATTGTTGCTTTTTGAAATTCTTCTAGTTTATTTTCTCTACTCCGTTAATGATGAATTCGTTTTAGCAGCTTCTCCTTTAATGATATTCAATTCTGTTTGAGCTTCCGTAATCACGTCATCGAATTCTTTGAAATTTTTAATTACACTATCTAAAATGGATGTGGCACTGAAATTATCTTTCATTTGATAATAATTTTTCGCCATTACAATCAAACCTTTGGCGCCAAAATATTTATATCCTGAATAGTCTTTAGCTAATTTTTGAACGGTTT
The DNA here is from genome assembly GCA_947464335.1 of Flavobacteriaceae bacterium. GTDB lineage: Bacteria > Bacteroidota > Bacteroidia > Flavobacteriales > Flavobacteriaceae > Flavobacterium. The sequence goes on along the minus strand of CANHWG010000056.1, from coordinate 9,446 downwards.
TATTCGAATCCTCATATTTGCCATCTTTGTTTTTAAAATACGCATCATAATACAACGCTTCTGCCGCTAATTCTCCTTTGGCAATAGTAAGTAGTTTAGCGTAAGCGGTTCTCGCTTTTGGTTCGTCATTCACTTTGATAGCAGAACGAGCCACAATAATTTGTGCATCACTTTTTATCTTGTTATCTGTTTTCGGATTAGCCATAACTTTATCTGCATAAACTACGGCATTAGCATAGTCTTTTTGGTCGTAATACGCACGCATCAAATTGGCTTGCGCAAAGGTTACATTTTGCGGAAAATCAGCTTCAGTTTCTAATCGTTGTAAGACCGGAGTTGCTTTAGTATAATCATCTTTTTTCAAATGAATTTCGGCTAAACGCGCTAAAGATTGTTCAGTAAATTCATTTCTTGATTTTCCAATAACAAATTCATAGTTCGGAACCGCATTGGCTTCTTTTCCCTCTGAATAAAGTGATTGTGCCAAATAGAAATTAGCTTTCAAAGAATGAATTCCGTTTGGAAATTGAGAAACATAACCACTTAAGCTACTAATTGCTTGCTTCGTATTATTTTGTAAATACTGTTTTTCAGCTGCTTCATAAGTATCGTTATCCAAATCGGCATCGGAAACTTCAACAAAATCTAACGTTCGTACCCAGGCAGCATATTCATTCACTTTGCCTATATCCATATAAACTAATCGAGCCGTTGAAACCGCTTCCGAAGCTTCGGGAGTTCTAGGATATTGAGCTGCTACTTCTTTAAACTTAGCTATTGCTTGCTCGTTTCTTTGGTTATTATAGTTGACTAAACCTTGTCGTAAAACTGCCTTAGAAGCAAACGAACCATTTTTATATTCATTCAACAATTGGTCGTACGTTTTAATTGCTAAGTCTGCTTTATTTTCGGTAACATAGGTATTTCCCAATTCGAACAAAGCATCATCTCGGTATTGAGAGGTTTTGAATTTTGTTATAAATGAATTAAAATCATCAATTTTCTTTTCATTTTTACCCACAAATCCGTAGCTCAGTGCTTTTTGAAAAGCGGCATAATCGGCATCTATACCTTTCATATCGATGGCTTTGTTGTAAGCATCCATGGCAGGCCAGTATTTTGAAGTCACAAATCGGCTGTCGCCTAATCTTAGGTAGGCATCATTCAATCGCACTCGGTCATCTTTAGCACCGTCAACATACTTTTGAAAATAGACCGCCGCCTGATCGTACTCTTTTTGCTTGAAATAGGCATAAGCAATATTGTAATAAACATTCTTAAACTCGGGCGTGTTTTTCGCTTCAACCGAAGCTTCAAACTCTTTAAAACTTAGGGTTGCCACATTAAAATTATCTAATACGTACTCGGTTTCTCCTTTCCAAAAAGTAGCGCGTGCTGTTATTTTTTCATTTCTAGGATTGGCAACCGATTTGGTAAACATACTCAAAGCTTCTTGATAACTTCCGTCGGTAAACAACTCTATACCTCTGTAGAATAACACTTTTTGATAGGCCACTTTATTTTCAGGCGTATTGTTTTTCTCCAATAAAGTCAGAGCTGCTTTGTAATTTTTAGAGGTGATATAAGAATTAATCAACAAACTCTCAATCTCGTTCTTGGCTGGCGATGTTGGATATTTATCCATAAAAGCGGTTAAAACATCAGGCACACTTTGGTAAGAATTCCCGATTTCATAACTTAATTTGGCATAATTCAAATTGGCATCTTCTTGAATTTTTTTATCTAAATCCATTTCAGAAGCACTTTTAAAAGCATTTAATGCTTGTTGTTTTTTATCGGTTTTGAAGTAACATTCTCCTAAGTGATAATAGCCATTCTGCGCAACAACATCTTTACCATCAATGATTTTATTGAATTGTAAAATGGCATTCTCGTAGTCGTTTTGCTTATAATAGGTATATCCTAATTGGTAAAAATCGGTATTGCTCCATTTTCCTTTTTTGCCTTTATATTCTTTAAGATACGGCAATGCTTTGTCGTATTGTTGCAAATTAAAATAGCTTTCGCCAATGATTTTATTGAGTTCTGATTTTTCAGAAGCATTTGATTTTGGCATCGCTACCAAACCTGCATCAATTGCTTTTTGAAAATCACCCGATTTGAATGCCATATCGGCTTTGAAATAGGATAATTTTTCTGAGTATTTTTCTTCCCCTTCAACTTGTTGAAAATACTTATTAGCTTCTTGATAATTATTACCTTCATATTGCATAAACCCAAGATAATATTTGGCTTGAGTACCAAATTCTTTTGAATTTTCGGCTTTAGTTAGATAAGCTTGAGCTTCTTTCTTGTTCCCCGCAGTAAAAAAAGCATAACCTTTTTGAAACGTAAATTTTTCCGTTTGTTCATTTGACAAAGAATTTTCGTCTACTTTTTCAAAATATTTCAATGCTTGAGGAAATTTACCTTGTTCGAAATAATATTGCGCCACTTCAATATAGGCCTGATTTTGCTTTGAACTGGTTGGATAATCCGATATAAATTTTTCGACTAACTCGTCTGCATTATTTTGATTTAAATGAATAGCACAAATACCAATATAATAAGTACAATCCGCTTGAATATCTTGTGAATTATTATCTTGCTTTACTTTTTCAAATAGTATTTGAGCCGATTGGTATTGCTTGTCTTTAAACAAGAAAATCGCATTGTCAAATTCAGACAACTTGTTGGTATAAATAGCGGATTGTTGCCCTAAAACAGATGTGTTTCCAGCTATAATAAACGTAAGAAATAAGATTAAAACGTTGCGCATGATTTTTATTTTAATTTATCAAAAATAATATCCTATACCCTATAACGTAAATACTATTTGATTTATTATAAACATTCTTGTAAACAATTTTATTTTAGAAGAAAGAGAAAAGAAAATAGACAATAGACATTTATCTGATACAAAATCTATTTTACCTACTGTGCGGTTTTTTCTTTTTTGGATTTTGTATTTTGGTATTATTATTTACTATTTTTACCCCATAAATAAATTACCATGTCAGGAACCGTTTTATCGTTAAAAAATGTAACCATTTACCAAGAAAACAGAGTGATTTTATCACAAATAAATCTTGAGGTTAAAGAAGGTGAATTCCTATATATCATTGGTAAAACCGGAACTGGAAAAAGTAGTTTTATGAAAACACTTTACGGCGATTTACCACTAACTGTTGGCTCTGGAAATATTGTTGGATATGACTTAGCTAATTTAAAAGAAAATGATATCCCTTTTTTGAGAAGAAAATTGGGAATTGTTTTTCAGGATTTCCAATTATTACCGGATCGAAGTGTGAATGAAAATATGTTGTTTGTTCTGAAAGCAACGGGTTGGACTAATGCAGCAGATATGCAAACTAAGATTGACGATGTGTTACAACGGGTTGGAATGATTGGCTTTTCTAACAAAATGCCACATCAACTCTCGGGTGGTGAGCAACAAAGAGTGGCTATCGCCAGAGCTTTGTTGAACGATCCTGAATTAATTTTAGCGGATGAACCAACCGGAAATCTTGACCCACAAACCAGTGCTGAAATTTTAGGTGTTTTGAAAAAAATTAATGACAACGGAAAAACAGTTATTATGTCAACGCATGACTATGCTGTGATTATGAAATTCCCAGCCAAAACCTTGAAGTGCGAAGACAATACTATTTTTGAAGTGGTTCAAAGAACGGTTTAAACCGTTTTGTCTCCGATAGAAATTTAGCCAAAAGTAAGATCACAAAAGGAAAGGTCACTAAGTGAAATCGGTCGCCTTGACCGCAAGATATACCAGATAATACTATTGTATAAAGTATAAAAAAGCTAACAAAAGTAAAAACGTTTGCTCTATTATAAGTCTTTATCAAAAACAATGTCGACAACAAAATTCCAATTAGCGTAAAGATTCTATTTTGCCATTTGGTAACATCAAAAAGAACGTTTTTCCAAAAATAAAAATGATTTCTACTTTTTAGGTTCTTACATTCTTCAATACAACTATTTCCACTTACCGTATTATCTCTAAGATCTGAAAAATAAGCTTTTATCAAATTTAAGGTATTAAACTGAACTTGATTTTTTAAATCTGCACTGGCAATTCTTTTTTGATTAATGGCTTCATTACTATACAAATATTCCGCTCTTGGGTTGTCCTTTTGACTATATTCTTTATCAAATTTAAAGCATATAGCTTTGCTTCCCAAGTAATTATAATAAGTAGCCGAATCTATGTAGCTTAAGGTAAAATTACCAAATTGATACTTCATCCCAGCACACTGTATTGCAATCATTACTAAAGAACCATAAAGAAAGATTATACTTTTTGATTTATAATTTTTGATTATCTCTTTAGTAAAATACAATGCAATAATAATAGCCAAAAATTTAGAACCAGGTTTCACCAACATACTTGACAAAAGCAGCGCTAATGATAATGATAAATACCAAAATTCTTTAGTTTTATAATACTTTAACAATAAATAAAATACCAATACAATAATAAACTGAAAAATGGTTTCTGTCAGTAAATGAAAAACATGAGCCGTATTACCAACAATAAAAAAAGTAAAAAAAGTAGCTATAAAAGCAATATGCTGTTTAAGATATGATTTAAAAATTTCAAATAACAATAGTGAAGTACTCAACCAACAAAAGATATTTACATAAAAACTAAAGCTAAATAAATCGTTATCTGAATAGCCAAATAAGTATGGAATTCCTGTAATTAACGACATTAAAATTGGGCGATAAATATTTCCGCTACCAAAAATACACATGCTTTTTGCCGCTTCTTGATAACTAAAAGAATCCGAATGCATCACACCTTGACTACTCATTTGAGTTATAAAATCAAATAGAGAAATCCAAGTCAAACCAAGGAATACAAGCAATAAGTGATATTGATACTTTTTAATCATTCTTCTTATACATATGCGGATTCTCTTTGATTCCTTTTTTGAAAATTTTTCGCAAACACATTCTTAAAAAAGTATCGGTTCTTAGCACTAAATCAGAGAAATTATTTTCTGGACGACCACGAAAAGAAGTAACGTGAAATCGATCACTTTCTAACAAAGGTTCGGTTGCAAAATAATAATTGGATACGCATTTTCTAAAACCTTCATGAAGTACGGGAGAAACCGAGTGCAGTGAACTATTGTGTGTAGCCATCACTGCCAATCGATTAAACTTACTATGAATGGAAATCTGCTCGGCTTTTAAACCATTGGGCCAAAGTTCAAGATTTCCACCATACTCTTCTTTCCATTCGGGTGTAACGTAATACAATAAATTTAATACACGCCATAAATTGCGGTCTTTATCGTGTGAATTGTCTAAATGTGGATTTAAAAATTGATGGTTTCCCATCATAGAAATGCCTCCAGCATATAAAAATTCATCTGGTATTGGATTGGTAATTCCACATATCTCACCTACAACATCTACGATTCTTTTATCTTGAAAGCAATAAATAATTTCCTCAAGTAACGGATGGTACAAATTCATTTGAGCCGCCACATACTTATTTTCTCGAATACTTTTCTTCAAAACCATTTGTTCTGATTTTGGAAAAACATTGTGAATTTGAATCGCAATGTCATTGGGTAATAAATCATCAATAAAAAAATACCCAATATTAGAATTCGAATTTTGGAATTGGTTTTTTAATGATTCTTTAGTAGAAGAAATCTTTTCGAAAATAAGATTTGCTAAATCAATTCTATTCATAGTGTTAATATTGCCAAAAAATATATTTCTTTGTAAAGGTATTATTAATTTCTGTTTACTAAATGATTTCAATCCTAATTCCATCCTATAACTATAATACATTGCCACTAGTTGAGGAATTATACCATCAAGCTGTTTCGGAAAAAATTGCTTTTGAAATCATAGTTTTAGATGATGCTTCACCCGTAAACGAAAATACTAAAATCAATACAAAAATTAATGAACTACCCAATTGTCGATTTGAAAGAAATGAAATTAATTTGGGTCGAGGCCAAAATCGAAATTCTTTGGTATCTAAAGCTCAATTTGATTGGATTTTATTGATGGATTGCGACACCTTCCCAAAAAATAACAACTTTATTAAGAATTATATAGAAAGTACTAAAGATAAGAATACAAAAGCTGTTTTTGGTGGCATACTCTATTATGATGAAAAACCAAAAGAAGACGAAATGTTACGCTGGGTGTTTGGCAAAAGTCGAGAAGAGATTCCGTTGCCAAAACGATTGAAAAACCCTTATCATTATACTTTAATTTCAAATATTTTGATTCGAAAGGAAGTGCTCGTTTGTCATCCTTTCAAAAGTGAAATCTATAATTATGGTTATGAAGATATAGTTTTCATTTTGGGTTTAAAATCAGAAAATATCATCATCAATCATATTGAAAACGCTGCTTATCATTTAAATTTAGAGAAATCTGCTATTTTTTTAACTAAATTCCACAGTTCGTTAGAGAATTTAAAAATCGTTTTAGACAAAAATATTATTGACCCTGAAGACACCGCACTAACCAAAATTTACTTTACAATTAAACGAAGGCATTTAGTAAAATTTGCTGCTTTTGTTTTCAAAATAGTAAAAGGACGATTCACAAATAATTTACTTTCAAAAAATCCTTCTTTATTTATATTTGATGTTTATCGTTTGGGTTATTTTTGCCAACTAAATTCTCGCTAATGCCTTATTTTTCAATAGTCATACCCGTTTATAACAAAGAAAAATTTGTTTCAAAAACATTGAGAAGTGTTCTAGAACAAACGTTTTCTGACTTTGAAATCATTGTGATTAACGATGGTTCAACAGATGAGAGCGAAGCAAAAATTTTGTCACAAAAAGACTCCAGAATCCACTATTATACAAAAGTAAATGAAGGTGTAGCGGTTGCACGGAATTTTGGAATTGAAAAAGCAAATGGAGAATACATCTGTTTCTTAGATGCTGATGATTACTGGTATCCTAACTTTTTAGAATCGATGCATCGCTTTACCTCAGAACACCCAAAACATAAAGTTTTTGCCGGAGCCATAGAAATCGAAACCAAAAACAAAACAATTCCGGCGCAGTATTCTATGACCAAAAAATCGGAATTTGAAATCGTAAATTTCTTTAATGCCAGTCAGAAAGAATGTGTATTGTGGACATCGAGTGTTTGCATTCACAAATCAGTTTTTGACCAAGTTGGAACCTTTGACCCCAAAATAAAACACGGCGAAGACACCGAAATGTGGATTAGAATTGGATTAGAATTTCCTATTGTTTTTATTCACAAAATCTTAGCTCGTTATGTATATGATGCTGAAAGTGTTTCTCGAAATTCGAATTACTATTTTGAACGCTATACTTTTGAAAAGTATGCCGAAGAAGAAAAGAAAAATCCGGCATTAAAAAAATACATGGATTTAAATCGGTTTTCGGCAGTAATAAAATGCCATCTCATTGGTGATTGTAAAACAGCCCAAGAAATTTATTCAGAAATTGATTTGAAAAATCTGAGTAAAAAGAAAAGAGTTTTACTAGAATTACCTCCAAGTATGCTTAAACCACTTATTTGGTTTCAAAGATTTAGGGTTACTATTGGATTAGGAAATTCGGTTTTTAGATAATTTATACTCTTCAAAGTTCCGAATATAATCTTCTTCTTTAAAAACATCAGATGCTAAAACCAAACAAACCGAACCTGAAGAAAAATTCTCTAATTCGCGCCAAATGCCATTTGGAATCAACAAACCCACATTGGGTTTATTTAAAGTAACTGATTTTTGTTGGTCGCCATCATTCAAAATCACATCAAAACTACCACTCAAAGCTACTAAAAGTTCTAAGCAATTTTTATGAGAATGTCCGCCACGTCTTCCTCCACTTGGAATGTCGTAAAGATAATAAACCCGCTTCATTTCAAACGGAATAGCATCACCTTGAATTACAGAAAGATTACCGCGCGTATCGTGAACTTTGGTAATATCAATAATATGGACGTCGTTTATGTTAGTCATTTTCGGATAATAATTGTTTCCATTGCTGCGCGATGGTTGTCAAAGATAAATGTTCTACACTTTTCTGCGCATTATTTTTACAAATTTGATACAATTTTTCATTTTCTATGATTGATTTTATTGCTTCAGACAAAGCAATATCATCATGATTTAGAACTAATAATCCGTTAAAATTATTTTGAATAATTTCTTTTGGCCCGGTTTCACAATCTACTGATATTACTGGAGTTCCAGCTGCTAATGATTCGATAATACTCATCGGAAAACCTTCATAATGACTAGTCAAAATAGTGCATTTGGCATGCTGTATGTAAGGCAAAATATCTTTTTGAAAAGGCAAAACCTGCACGTAATTTTCTAACCCTAATACTTTAATTTTAGCTAATATAAAATCCTTGCTTGAGCCATCACCAATGATGAGTAATTTGATTCCGTTTTCATAAACATTAGCTTGTTTAAAAGCCGAAAGCAATAAACTGAAGTTTTTAATTTCTTCTTCTAATCTTCCAAAAAATAAAACATACTTTTCTGGAATAGCTGCTGGTTTTGGAGCAATTTTTTCAGGAAAAACAATTGGATTATAAATGGTTTTAGCATTGGTGAATTGATAGTTGTTCTTAAGTCTTTCTTCAATTTCGTTAGATACACAAACTAATTTAGTAGCGTTTCCAAAAATGTATTTTGCCCAAAAAACAGATTTCGTCAAATACATTTCCAGATTGGAGCTATGGAAGAAATAATACACTTTCCGATTACCATAAATCCATTTTGTGAATAACTCTCTTATTATTGTTGGTCTGGCACGATTGTCAATGATCATTTGAATATTATTTTCAGCGAGGTATTTGGCAATGTATTTCCCTTTTTTTACAGCTCTGAAAATCCCTTTCTCATTAGCAAATAGTTGACCAAGGTTGACCAAGGTTCCTTTATAGTCAAAATTGACATGGTCTAAAACAATAATATGATGCACTTCATAACCCAAGTCATGCAACATATAACTTAACAAACCTGCAAAACGCTCTGCACCACCAACACCAAGTGAAGCGGAAACTATAGCAATTTTGTTGTTGTTTTTCATTTCTTACTTATATTGCATCAAATATAGAAATATTTAAGTTTACTATTCTCGATACATTTTGTTTCCTTCGGCTGTCGCTTTCGCATAAGTCGTCACTTCGAGTGTCCGCCTTGGCGGATGTATCGAGAAGCGAAACAAAACACTCGAACTGACTCAAAATAAAGATGAAGATTTTACTTATTGGAGAATACAGCCGATTGCACAATTCCTTAAAAGAAGGATTGCAAAAACTTGGTCATGAGGTAACAATTTTGGGATTTAAAGATGGTTTTAAAAATTATTCTGTTGATTTTCCTTTAGAGAAAAAATGGGATGCCGGATTACTCAAAAAAATTAAACTGTTACTTCTCGTTCTTACTGGTT
>CANHWG010000055.1 GCA_947464335.1 Flavobacteriaceae bacterium | reverse complement strand
TTTTTTCATATTAGATAATTATTAAAAATTAAGTTTATATTTTAATAAAGCCAATTTTACATATTACGTCTATACTGTCCTCCTACTTCAAACAAGCCAGCGGTAATTTGTCCTAACGAACAATATTTCGTAGCATTCATCAAGACTTCAAAAATATTTTCATTGTTGATGGCTGCATTTTGAAGTGCTGTAATTTGTTCTTCTTCTTTGTCGTAGTAGGTTTTATGTAAATTTTCGAGAGTTTTAATTTGTTCTTGTTTTTCTTCTTCGGTAGCTCGAATCACTTCTGCCGGTAAAACGGTTGGCGAACCTTTGGAACTCAAAAACGTATTCACCCCAATAATAGGAAACTCACCCGTATGTTTCAGCATTTCATAATACATACTTTCTTCTTGAATTTGGTTGCGTTGGTACATCGTTTCCATGGCACCCAAAACGCCACCGCGTTCTGTAATTTTATCAAATTCTTTCAGTACGGCATCTTCTACCAAATCGGTCAATTCTTCTATGATAAACGAACCCTGAATTGGATTTTCGTTTTTGGCTAAGCCCAATTCTTTATTAATAATCAACTGAATGGCCATCGCTCTACGAACTGATTCTTCGGTTGGCGTAGTAATCGCTTCGTCATAGGCATTGGTGTGCAACGAATTACAGTTATCGTAAATCGCATACAAAGCTTGAAGTGTTGTACGGATATCGTTGAAATCAATTTCTTGAGCGTGTAACGAACGTCCCGATGTTTGAATATGATATTTTAACATTTGTGCTCTTTCGTTGGCGCCGTATTTGTTTTTCATGGCTTTCGCCCAAATTTTACGCGCAACTCTTCCAATTACAGAATATTCCGGGTCGATTCCGTTTGAAAAAAAGAAGGATAAATTAGGCCCAAAATCGTTGATGTTCATACCGCGACTCAAATAATATTCCACGTAAGTGAAACCATTTGAAAGCGTAAATGCCAACTGGGTAATCGGATTGGCACCTGCTTCGGCAATATGATAACCCGAAATAGAAACCGAATAGAAGTTACGCACATTCTTTTGGATGAAATATTCCTGCACGTCACCCATTAATCGCAACGCAAATTCGGTTGAGAAAATACAGGTATTTTGAGCTTGATCTTCTTTTAAAATATCCGCTTGTACTGTTCCTCGCACTTGAGATAGCGTTTTTACTTTAATGTCTTGATACACATCTATTGGCAATACTTGGTCACCGGTAACGCCCAAAAGCATTAACCCTAAACCATTATTTCCTTCGGGTAATTGTCCGTTGTATTTTGGACGAGTTAGCCCTTTTTCCTTATAGATTTCGTTGATTCTTTCTTCAACTTCTACTTGAAGATTGTTTTCGACTATGTATTTTTCACAGTTTTGATCGATGGCAGCATTCATAAAGAAACCTAACAACATTGGCGCTGGACCATTTATAGTCATCGAAACCGATGTTAATGGATGGCTTAAATCGAAACCAGAATATAATTTTTTGGCATCGTCTAAACAACAGATTGAAACACCTGCATTACCGATTTTCCCATAAATATCCGGACGCAAATCGGGATCATTGCCATACAAAGTCACACTGTCAAAAGCGGTTGATAAACGTTTTGCTGGCAAACCAGCGCTTACATAATGAAAACGTTTGTTGGTACGTTCCGGTCCGCCTTCGCCGGCAAACATTCTAGATGGATCTTCACCTTCACGCTTAAACGGATACAATCCGGAAGCAAAAGGAAATTCTCCAGGAACATTTTCTTGTAAATTCCATTTTAAGATATCTCCCCAAGCTTGGTATTTTGGTAACGCTACTTTTGGAATTTGAGTATGTGATAAACTTTCGGTATGTGTAGCAATCTTTATTTCCTTGTCACGTACTTTAAAACTGTATACCGGATTTTTATATTTGTTGACTTTGTCATTCCAAGTGAGAATAATTTCCCAATTGAACGGATCGAGGTTCATTTTTACACGGTCGAATTCTTTTACTAGCAAATCCACAAATAATTTTCCCTCGACTGCGCTCGGGATGACAGAATCGACGTCTATACCCGATTTATTTAACTTTGGAGCTTGTTTGTTTACAGATTCAATGGTTTTATAGATTCCATATAACTTTTGAGCGACTTCTACCTGCGTCATAACCGTTTCATCATACTTGCGATTGTTCTCGGCTATTTCAGATAAATATCGAGTTCTATGTGGCGGAATGACAAAAATCTTCTCGCTCATTTCACGAGTGATTTGGAAAGTCGACTTTAAATCGGCACCCGTTTTCTCTACGACACAATCCATAATCTTTTTATAGAGCGTATTCATTCCTGGATCATTGAACTGAGAAGCAATGGTACCAAATACAGGCATTTCATCCGGATTAGTATCCCAAAGATTATGATTGCGTTGGTATTGTTTTTTCACATCGCGCAAAGCATCTAAAGCGCCACGCTTATCGAATTTATTTAACGCTACGAGATCAGCAAAGTCCAACATATCAATCTTTTCTAATTGGGTAGCCGCACCAAACTCAGGTGTCATTACATATAAAGAAACATCCGAATGATCCATAATTTCGGTATCCGATTGTCCGATTCCAGAGGTTTCTAAAATGATGATATCGTATTTAGCGGCTTTCAAAACCTGAATGGCTTCGGCAACATATTTAGACAGTGCCAAATTAGATTGACGCGTTGCCAACGAACGCATATATACTCTAGTATTATTGATGGCATTCATTCGGATTCTATCGCCTAGTAACGCGCCACCCGTTTTGCGCTTTGACGGATCAACAGAAATCAATCCGATAGTTTTTTCGGGGAAATCAATTAAAAAACGACGAACAAGTTCATCAACCAAAGACGATTTTCCGGCACCACCAGTTCCTGTAATACCGAGAACCGGAATTTTTGATGTTTTATTCATGGTGTGAATACTATCAAAAACAGGTTTGGCAATTTCTGGGAAATTTTCAGCAGCAGAAATCAAACGCGCAATGGCTGTTGGATTTTTATCTTCAATATGTTTTAATTCACCATTAAGTTTATCTCCAATAGGATAATCAGATTGTTGTACCAAATCATTGATCATTCCTTGCAAACCCATCGCACGTCCATCATCTGGAGCGTAAATTCGGGTAATACCGTAAGCTTGCAATTCGGCTATTTCGCTAGGTAAAATAACACCACCACCACCACCAAAGATTTTGATATGCCCCGCTCCTTTTTCCTTTAATAAATCGTACATATACTTAAAATACTCATTATGACCTCCTTGATAGGAAGTCATAGCAATGGCATTGGCATCTTCTTGAATAGCAGTGTTTACGACTTCTTCAACGCTTCTGTCATGACCCAAATGAATCACTTCGACACCAGTGGCTTGAATAATTCGTCGCATGATATTGATTGCGGCATCGTGACCATCAAAAAGTGAAGCAGCAGTAACAATTCTAACTTTATTTTTAGGGATATACGGTATTTGTGGTTCCATTTTAAGGATATGATAATTTAAGTGCCGCAATTTACGGAATTAATAAAAAATATCATCCAAACGACTGGCATAATTTTTGGAAAGTTTAGAACAAAATTAACCTATTCGTCTTCTTCAATTTATACCTTTGAAAGGTCATAAAAATCAAAAAATAAGTAATGGCTAACAATCCAAAAAACTAATAAACATGCTCAAATCGAAACTCGCTCTTTTGTTACTACTTCCACTAATTGGGTTTTCCCAAATTAAAGTTTTGGATCAAATAAAAAAAAACATTCCTACTAAAATTTCAACTAAAGGCAATCCGCTATCATCGCAAGATATTTCAAACGGATTAAAAGAAGCTCTTAATAAAGGCATTGAAAAACAAGTTACCAAACTAACCGCTGTTGATGGTTTTTACAAAAATGAATTGGTGAAAATTGTAATGCCAGCAGAATTACAAAAAGTAGATAAAGCTTTGCGAAAAATAGGACTAAGTTCACTTGCCGATGAAGGAATAGTAATGTTGAATCGGGCTGCCGAAGATGCAGTAAAAGAATCGACTCCTATTTTTGTCGATGCTGTCAAAAATATGAGTTTCACAGATGCCAAAACTATTTTAATGGGTAATGAAAATGCCGCTACTACGTTTCTTCAAACTTCCACTACAACGGCTTTGTATGCTAAATTTAATCCGGTTATTAAAAGTTCGTTTGCAAAAGTGGGTGCTGATAAAGTTTGGTCGAGCATCATCAAAAAGTACAACAGTATTCCTTTGGTGAGCAAAGTAAATCCTGATTTGACTGATTATACTACCAACAAAGCTTTAGAAGGTGTTTTTAAAATGATAGCGGTTGAGGAAAAAGAAATTAGAAGTAATTTAAACTCTAGAACTTCAAGCTTACTGAAAAAGGTTTTTGCTAAGCAGGATAAAAAGTAACCTAATTTATAAAACTAATTTAATTGCATTCTGAATTGTTTCGGGGTGCAATTTTTCTTTTTAAGAAAGACTCTATTGAAATAGGTTTGATTTTCAAAACCTGATTCTATAGCAATTTGGGAAATTGTTTTATCGGTATGTGCTATAAGATTACAGGCATTACCAATTCTTATTTCATTCACATAATCTGAAAACGTCTTTCCCGTCATTCTCTTGAAAAACTTGCAGAAAGCTCCAGTAGTCAAATGAACCGATTCCGCTGCTTGTTCCAATAAAATAGTAGATGCCGCATTTTGTTTGATATAATTGAACACCGTATTTATTCGAGTTTCGTTTTCTTTGGAATTCTTGGGTGAATAAAAAGCAGAAGCTAGCGATTCATGATTTTGATAAGCTAAATCATTTAAAATATTAAGTAAAGCTGTTATTTGCTTTACTCCTTTTTCGGAAGCAATAGTCATCATTTGATATTCTATATTCATTGACAACGGATTTGGAAAAAACAACCCACGAATACTCGTTTGCAACAACTTTTTGATTTTATAAAATGCCTCACTATTCATAAAGTTTGCAATGAAATCCTCGGAAAACTGAATCACTACGGCAACCACAGTCTCATGCGAATTAGCATCGCTTTCCCAGGTGTGTGGAATTCCAGAACCTAATAAAACTAAATCGCCAGCTTGAAAAGGCAGATAGCTATCGCCTACTAACCGCATTCCATTTCCTTTAACAATTAAAGTCAATTCGAATTCAGGATGATAATGCCATTTGAATTCAAAAAAAGGCATTTCAAACGCAAAAGCATGAATAGTATTTTCTACAGCGATCGTTTCTAAAAAGGGTTTCATAACACCAAATTAATCTTTGTATTTAATTATTACATCAAAACTAAACAATATAGTATTATAAATTTCATTTTTTGTACTATTTGGCAGTAAATAGAAAATCTATTTTTGAAAACAAAACCAATAGATTTTATCCGTAAAGAAAAAATTAGTAAGAGTTAAAAAGGTAAAACAAATGAAAACAACACCCACTTCCATTATTGAATTTCTTAAAAAACCCTATTCATTAACACAAGACCAAATCGATTTTTATCAAAAAAACAGATTCATCAAATTAAAACAGGTTTTGAATGAAGAAACCATTAGATTTTTCAATGAGGTAATTACGGAGCAAGTAAATGCTATGAACCAAGAAGATACCCCTTTAGAAGAGCGAACTACATATGGTAAAGCTTTTTTGCAATTATTTAATTTATGGTTTGAAAACACTATTGTAAAAGAATTGATTTTCAGTAAACGTATCGCCAAAATTGCAGCTGATTTAATGCAAGTAGATGGTGTGCGTTTATACCATGATCAAGCTTTATTTAAAGAAGGCGGCGGAGGCATTACTCCATGGCATGCTGATCAATATTATTGGCCTTTATCCTCTGATAAAACCATTACCGCATGGATGCCACTGCAAGAAACTCCATTGGAAATGGGACCATTAGAATTTAGTGCTGGAAGTCATGTTATTGTGGAAGGAAGAGAATTAGGAATTGGTGACGAAAGCGAAGAAATCATTCAAAAAAAACTACGGGTTACCGATTTTAAACATGTAATCGAACCGTTTGATTTGGGAGAAATTAGTTTTCATTCGGGTTGGGTTTTTCATAGAGCTGGCGCTAACGTAACTGATGAAATGCGAAAAGTGATGACGATTATTTATATGGATAAAGACATGATTTTAAAGAATCCTGAAAACGACAATCAAATTAATGATTGGAATACGTGGTGCCCGAATGCGGTCGTTGGAGAGATTATCAACTCGCCTATTAATCCTGTTTTATACGCCAATTAATTTATGATTATTAAATATACATGCACCTATTGGGGTTGCGAAAATAAATCTGCTAAATCATTTTTGGATGCTGTTGTAGCTAATGGCTATAATGGTGTTGAAATCAATTTTCCTGATGATCAACAATTCATTGAGGAGTTTATCACTGAATTAGAGCACATCAGAAAAACTATTGACCCCAATTTCATTTTTATTGCCCAACAAGTACTATCCAATAAAAACGAAAGTGTAGCTGAATATCTCAAAAGAATGTCAGATCGATTGAATTTCCTAATTGCTTTACAACCTAATTACATTAATTCGCATACAGGAAAAGATTTTTATGATTTTAGTGATAATTGTTTCATTATTGAACATGCTGAACAACTTTCTAAATCATCAGGAGTTCCCATTTGGCACGAAATACATCGTGGTCGATTTTCGTTTCATGCTAAAACCTTACTCAGTTATTTAGAACTTTTTCCAAACTTACAATTGATTGCTGATTTCTCACACTTCTGTGTAGTATCGGAGAGTAACTTAGAAGACCAGTCGGCAATTTTAGCTAAAATTAATCCCCACATAAAACACATTCATGCGCGAGTTGGATTTGAACAAAGTCCACAAGTCAACAATGCTTTTGCACCCGAATGGAAAAATCACCTAGAACATTATTTGATTTGGTGGAATGAAATTATTGCAGTTCAAGAAAAACGAAAAGTACCAGAGCTTACAATTACACCAGAGTTTGGTCCGTTTCCCTATATGCCTCAAGAACCATTTACTCAAAAACCATTATCCAATCAATGGGAAACCAATATTGAAATGAAAAACTATTTGCAACATAATCTTAAAACCAATGGATAACGACAAAAAAAGATACATTTCATTTATAGCCATGAGTGCCGCATTAGGTGGATTACTATTTGGTTATGATACTGCTGTTATTTCTGGAGCTATTGGTAACTTGACACAGTATTTCCATTTAAGTTCTGTAGAAACGGGCTGGGCTATTTCGAGTGCCTTAGTTGGCTGTTTGCTTGGCGCGATGGTATCTGATTTTAGTAGTACGAAATATGGTAGAAAAAATACCATGATTTTTGCTGCCATTTTATTCATTTTAAATTCTATTGGAACGGCGATACCCAATTCGTTTACCATGTTTGTAATTTTTAGAATTATAGGTGGCATAGGTGTTGGCATCGCCTCGATGGTAGTTCCTATGTATATCGCCGAAATTGCGCCGCCTAAACGAAGAGGCGCTTTGGTGGGTAACTATCAATTGGCTATTGTAATTGGGATTGTATTGGTTTATTTTGTGAATTATTTTATTGCCCTTCAAGGCGATGCGAATTGGAATTTAAACATAGGTTGGCGTTGGATGTTTGGTTCAGAAATACTTCCTTCTATCCTGTTTTTAGTGTTTATCTTTTTAATTCCAGAAAGTCCAAGATGGTTGATTCAAAAAGGCAAACCAACAGATGCTAGAGTAGTTTTAGAAAAAATAAATCCATCAGAAGATGTCGATAGCATTTTGGCTGAAATTCAAAATTCCATCAAGCAAGAAACAAAAACACAATGGCAAACTTTATTTAAGAAAGAATTCAAAATTGTACTTTTTGTAGGTATCGGACTTTCCATTTTGCAACAACTCACAGGGATTAATGCCATTTTGTATTATGCACCTGAAATATTTAAAAGTTTGGGCAGTTCTACTAATGCTTCCTTGCTAGAAACAAGTATGTTGGGTGTCGTGAACTTAATTTTTACCTTAATCTCTATTTATTTTGTAGATAGAATGGGTAGAAAACCATTGTTATACATAGGTTCAATTGGCATGTCAGTGGCTTTGCTTGCTGTTGGGACATTTATATATTATGATAGTATTGGCAATTGGGTATTACCTTTTCTATTACTTTTTATGGCTTCGTTTAGTATTTCATGGGGACCGATTGTTTGGGTTTTATTATCTGAAATTTTCCCGAATAAAATTAGAAGTTTGGCACTAGCCATTAGTGTTTTTATCCAATGGATAGCCAATTTTGTAGTGACGCAATTTTTTCCAAGCTTAGTAGAAAACAATTGGTTAAAAGAGCATTTTAACGGTGCCTTTCCATTTTATTTATTCTCTTTGATTTGTTTATTATCTCTAGTATTTGTTTGGAAAAATGTTCCGGAAACCAAAAACAAAACCTTAGAAGAAATGGACGAATTATGGAAATAATGCCACCAAAAATAAATTAAAAAATGCATAAAATCATAGCTCTATTTTTACTGATTAGCACTGTTGCATTTTCTCAAAATGCAAAATATGTTAATGTATTTATCGGAACAGACGGAACGGGACATACTTTTCCCGGACCATCAAAACCTTTTGGTATGGTACAACCTGGACCCGATAATCGCGATGAAGGTTGGAACCACACCAGTGGTTATCAATATAAAGACACTTTATTGATGGGATTTTCACAAACACGTTTTAGTGGCACCGGAATTGGTGAAATGGGTGATATTTTACTGTTACCCTATTCGATGACAAAAAGAAAAATGCGAAATTCATATTTTAAAGAAACCGAAAAAGCAAGTGCCGGTTATTATACTGTTACCAAAAAAGACGAGGTTAAAGTGGAACTCACTTGCTCGGATAGAGTAGCTTTTCATCAGTACACCTATCCAACCAATAATGCTTCTTTACTAGTTGATTTGCAACACGGCTTGCGATTTTTAACGGATAGTTTAGTACTTGAAAGCGATGTGAAAGTTGAAAACAATCGAACAATTTCTGGATATTGTAAAACCAAAAATTGGGTCACCCGTAAATACTTTTTCACTATAGTTTTTGATACTCCGTTTTTCGAAGAAGAAAAACTACCTACAGGCAAAAAAGAGAATGCACCAAAATACAATCTGTCTTTTACCTTAAATGATACTAAAGTTTTAAAAGTAAAAATTGCCTTATCAACGGTTTCGGTTGATGGAGCAAAAAACAATTTGCAAACCGAAATTCCATATTGGGATTTTGAAAAAGTAAAGAATGAGAATGTAAATAGTTGGAATGCCTATCTGAACCGAATTGACATTGAAGCGCCACCAAAACAAAAAGAAATCTTTTATACATCGCTTTATCATCTTTTCTTGCAACCTTCTAATATTACTGATGTAGATGGTTACTATCGAGATGCTAATGATAAAATTAGTTTAGCTCCAAATAAGGAATACTACTCTACTCTATCTATTTGGGATATATATCGTGGTGCATTTCCATTGTTACAAATTATAGCTCCTGAAAAAATTGACGGAATAGTAAATTCAATGTTGATACATCACAAAGCAATTGGCTTTTTACCCATTTGGACGGCATGGGGACAAGATAATTATTGCATGATTGGCAACCATGCTATCCCGATGTTACTATCTGCTTACAATAATGGATTTAAAGGTTTTGATGCCAACGAAGCTCTAAAAGCTATGGTAGAAACTTCTACCAAAAGTCATATCAATTCGGATTGGGAATTGTATAATCAATATGGCTATTATCCGTTTGATAAATTGGATAACGAAGCGGTTTCACGAACATTAGAAAGTGGTTTTGATGATTATTGCGTAAGTCAAATGGCAGCAAAACTAAACGATAAAACCAATGCAATCGCCTTCAATAAAAGAGCCCATTATTACAAAAATCTATTTGACTCTGAAACCAAATTATTCCGAGGAAAAGACACCAAAGGCAATTTTAGAACACCATTTGACCCGTTAACTGCAACATCGCCAATGAATAATCCGGGCGATTATACTGAAGCTAATGCCTGGCAATATTTTTGGACACCTGCACAATATGATTTAAACGGAATGATTACTTTACTAGGTGGGAAAGCTAATTTTACCAAACACTTAAATACTTTCTTCACTACTGAATCTCCTAATCCAAATAAGTTTTTGGGTCAAGAAGCCATGATTGGACAATATGCTCATGGCAACGAACCCAGTCATCATATTTTGTATTTATATGCTTATTCCAACGAACCTAAAACAGGACAAAAATACATTCACAAAGTTATCAATGAATTTCATAACAATACGCCCGATGGAATGATTGGCAATGACGATTGCGGGCAAATGAGTGCTTGGTACATTTTGTCGACTTTGGGATTTTATCCAGTAAATTCAAGTAATGGCGAGTTTGTATTTGGAAGTCCACAAGTGAAAAAAGCCGTTATTCTTCTTAACAATGGAAAAGAGTTTATTATTGATGCTACTACTTTTTCTAAAGAAAATATTTATAACAAAAACCGATTGCTGAATGGAATGAAAACTGTAAAACCTTTCATTACTTATAATGAAATAATGGCTGGTGGAACGCTTCAATTTGAAATGACAAAAAACTAATCAATTATGAAATGAGCATATCTTATAGTTGGTCGCAAACACCATTGAAAATATGCGAATTACATATGACCTTTAAAAAACAAATATTATATTAAAATGAAAAAATCAATATTTATACTTCTGTTATTTTCAGTGCATTTAACAAACGCTCAAGAAAAATTACAATCGTTCCCTTTTGGCATTATAAAACCAACAGGTTGGCTTAAAACACAGATGGAAAAGGATGTGGAAGGATTTGTGGGTAACTTAGATTTGTTAGTTCCTGATTTGATTAATGACCCTATTTATGGTTCGGGAAGATTGCACAAAAACAGTCAAGTAAAAGATTTAGGAAATATCAAAGAAGGCGATGCCGAAGGAAGTGATCAATATAAATGGTGGAATTCAGAAACCCAATCCAATTGGTGGGATGGTTACATTAGAAATGTGTTTTTAGTAGTTGACAAAGCTGGAATTGAGAAAGTAAATCAATATGTTCAACGAATTTTAGCCACACAAGATGAAGATGGTTATTTAGGAATTTACGACAAAGAATTGCGATATAATTTTAATTCAGAAAATGGAGAATTATGGTCGAAAGCTACATTATATAGAGGTTTATTGGCCTATTATGAAGTAACCAAAGATGAAAAAGTATGGCAATCATTGGTTCGAGCTGTTGATAATGTGATGGATAATTATCCTGTAAACACATCAAGTCCGTTTTCATCAGGTGAAAAATTTAATGGTGGCGTTTCACACGGATTAACCTTTACTGATGTTTTAGATAAAATGTATCAAATAACTAGAGATAAAAAGTATACAGAATATGCCTTGTTTTTGTATAACGACTTTTCGAGAACCTATCAATCAGAATCTGATGTGCAATTACCAAATATTTTAAATCCCAATTACAAATTAAAATCGCATGGCGTTCATACTTTTGAACACCTACGTCCTTTAATTGTGGCAGCTTATCAAAATAAGGAATTGCAAAAAGCTTTGTCTATGTATTTAGATAGAATAAAAGAGATTACTACTCCAACTGGCGGACCAATTGGCGATGAATGGATTGCGGAGCGAACAGCCGATGCAACACACACTGGTTATGAATATTGTTCAATTCACGAATTGTTGGATAGTTATACTGTTTTACTTCAAAAAACAGGTAACGCAATTATTGGAGATGATATTGAAACAATCTTCTTCAATGCGGCACAAGGCGCGCGAAACCCAGATAATTCTTGCATTGCTTATCTAAAAACCGATAATAGTTATGAAATGTTAGGCACTAAGAACGGGGAAGTTGAACCCGATAGAAAACAAACACGCTATAAATATTCTCCAGCGCATCAAGATGTTGCCGTTTGTTGCAATCCTAATGCGGGAAGGATTTCACCCTATTTTATTCAATCGTCTTGGATGAAAGAAGGCAAATCTACATTAGTGGCTACTTTACTAATGCCAAATGTTTTAGAAACTACTATTAAAGATTCAAATATTAAGATTGAAAATAAAACCAATTATCCAAGTGAGAATGTTATCCAATTTCAAATACAATTAGATAAACCAACAGCATTTACATTAAAAATACGAAAACCAAATTGGGCAACATCTATAGTAACAAATGAAAAATATACTATAAAAGACAATTTTATTATAATCGAAAGAACATTTGATAAAACCGAAACTGTAACCTTTGTATTTAAAACTGAAGTAAGAGTCTTAATTGACAATAAAGGAGAACATTACTTTTCGTATGGAAGCTTATTCTATGCTAAAGCAATTTCATCTATACAGAAGAAAGGAAAACACTATGCAAAAGGACTCGAGGATTTAAACTATGAGCCGTTGGATAAAACTCGATTTGAGTTTATTAAAAATCAAAAAGCAACCTTCGAAAATAATCGTATAAAAGTTAATTTAAAGAATCTAAACACAAATAAAATTCAAATGGTAACACTTACTCCTTTTGGAAAAACAATTTTAAGACAAGTTTCGTTCTAAATTTTTAGAAATCAATAACATAAGTATAACATAACGTTAACACTAGAACTTAATAAGACAAAGTATATTTGTAGTGTAATAAATTTGGTTTTTTATTACAGTTTGGTTTAGGTTAGTTAGTTAAAAATTCCGGTGCAGTAAAATGTACCGGTTTTTTTATGTAATACTTTCGTGTAGTTTTTTGAAATAAGCAAATGCTTTTACCAATCGGCTGCCATACCAAGAGAACATTTCACCATCAACAAATACAGTCATAGCATGATGCGTAAACCTACCTAATTCGAAGGCATGCTCATCAGTAAACGGAAAAGGTTCTGACGACAGCAAAACCAAATCAGGATCACCTTGAATTCTCATTTTTTGGATAATGACTTCGGGATAACGTTCTTCTCTATTTTCGTATATATTCTGAAAGTTATTCAGCTTTAGCATTTCATTGATGAACGTATTATTCCCGGCAACCATATATGGATTGGCCCAAATAAAATAAGCTACTTTTTGAATAGGTTTATCTTTGATAAATTGCAGAAAATCGGTAAGTGCAAAATTGATTTTATCTTTCCATTTTTGTGCTTCTGTTCTTTTATTAAAGAGTTGACCAAAATCTTCTATCATTTTCAGATTATCTTCTAATGTGATAATATCGGTTACCCAAACCGGACAAATTGAAGAAAGCTCTTCAACGATTTCTTTCGTATTTTCTTCTTTGTTGGCAATGATAATATCGGGTTGCAGCAAACGTATTTTTTCGAAATGTACTTTTTTAGTGCCGCCAATACTCTTTTTAGTGGATTTGAAATGAAACGGATGTACGCAAAATTTGGTAATACCAACAATGCTTTCCTCTAAACCTAAATCAAACAATAATTCGGTTTGAGAAGGTACAAGTGAAATTATTCTTTTGGGATTTGTTTCAAAAGTGTGAGAAGTTCCGAGTTGATCTGTAAAATTTGTATTCACCAAAACGATTTGAAAATTCAAAAGTAAAAATATTCATTTTTTAGGACATTTTACGCTATAGTATAGTTTTAATATAGGTATAAAACATTTCTAAGATTTCATTTTAACTTAAGTTTACCGATAATTATAATCTCGATACATGCGCTTTATTACACTCACCGTTTTCAATTTATTTTTCTTTGTAAATAGTTCTCTTGCACAAACGATTTCTGATAATTTTCAAGGAAACGGAACTATTACTTCTTGGTTTGGAGATAATTGCAGCATGGACAATAACTTTAACAATCCTTTTCCAACTGGTATTAACTCCTCTACTAAGGTTTTGAAATATTCCGATACCGGTGGACAATATGCCAATGTTCGTTTTGATACGGCATCTAATTTCAATTTAACATACAATAGTACTTTCTCATTAAAATTATATGTTCCGTCATCAGGATTAACCGGAAATCAAACCAATCAAATTTCATTGAAACTTCAGAATAACTTATTATCGGAGACTTGGTCAACACAATGTGAAATTATAAAACCTATTGTATTAAACCAATGGCAAATTATTACTTTCAATTTTGCTACTGATTCTTATATCAACTTAAATGGTGGTTCACAAAATCCGCTTTACAGATCGGATTTTAACAGAGTCGTAATTCAAATAAATGGAGAAAATAATACCAATCATGTACTGGCTTATTTAGATGATTTTCTATATGCCTATACAAATCCACCTGTTTTTACGAATTTAGTTTGGTCTGATGAATTTAATGGCACTAACGCAATTAATACATCCAACTGGTTTCATCAAACCCAATTGCCTGCAGGAGGAAGTTGGTACAATGGTGAAGTGCAACATTATACCAATCGACAAATCAATTCATTTGTAAATAATGGTAATTTAAATATTGTAGCCAAAAAAGAGACTTTTACGGATCAAGGACAAACAAAACAGTATACTTCTGCAAGACTCAATTCTAAATTCGCTTTTAAATATGGTCGTGTTGAAGTGCGCGCAAAAATGCCTACTGGCATAGGAACTTGGCCAGCCATATGGATGTTAGGAAAAAACATAATTGAACCAGGAGCATTTTGGACAAGTACACATGGAACTGTTCCCTGGCCAGCTTGTGGAGAAATCGATATTATGGAACATTGGGGTAATAATCAAAATTTTGTTCAAAGTGCGATGCATACTCCATCTAGTTTTGGAAATACAGAAAATAAAGGAGGTCAAATAGTGAGTACTGTATCAAGTCAATTTCACATCTACACACTGGAATGGACAGCTCAAAGAATGATATTTAGTGTAGACAATGCGGTTCATTATATCTATAATCCTGTAGTGAAAAATGCGAATACCTGGCCTTTTGATGCTCCGCAATATCTATTATTAAACATAGCTATCGAACCAACTATAAGTCCAAACTTTATTCAAAGCGCTATGGAAGTTGATTATGTAAGAGTATATCAAGAAACAGCACTTTCCTCTTCAGACGAAGTAAAGCTTAACGATATCATACTATATCCAAATCCAGTTACTGATAATCTAATCATTAAAACAAACTCAAATTTTTCTGGATATTATGCCAAAATATTTTCTGTTTTAGGTCAAGAAGTCGGTTCTGTTGTGCTAAATGAAAATGAGAATAACATTAATGTTGCGCATTTAAGAAAAGGGATTTACTTGGTAAAAATAGCATCCGAGAATGGAATTAAAACTTTTAAAATAATAAAGAATTAAAATTTTAATATCATTTCCATTTCTTGTTGCATTTTTAACGCTTCTACTCTGGCCTTTTGAGCAAAGTCTTCATCTGAAGAAGCATAAATAATTGCACGTGATGAATTAATGAGTAAACCAATATCCTCATTCAAACCAAATTTACACACATCCTGTAAACTGCCACCTTGTGCTCCAACGCCAGGAACTAAAAGAAAACTATCTGGAAGTATTTTACGGATTTCAGTAAAATATTCTGCTTTAGTAGCACCAACAACGTACATTAAATTTTGACTGTTTTTCCATCCCTTAGAAGTCTTAATCACAGTTTTATAAAGCTCTTGACCTTCTATGTTTTTAGTTTGAAAATCGAATGCGCCTTCATTGGATGTTAACGCTAATAAAATAGTGTGTTTGTTTTCGAAAGCGAGGAAAGGTTCTACGCTATCTTTTCCCATATAGGGTGCAACAGTAACGCTATCAAAATTCAAATCTTCTAAAAAAGCTTTGGCATACATAGTAGATGTATTGCCAATATCACCTCGTTTGGCATCGGCAATAGTGAAAATATCTGGATAGTTCTCGTTGATATAATTAATCGTTTTTTCTAACGATTGCCAACCTTTCAATCCGTACGCTTCATAAAAAGCGATGTTGGGTTTATAGGAAACACATAAATCGTGAGTAGCATCAATTATCGCTTTGTTGAATTCGAAAATAGGATCTTCGAGTTCGAGTAAATGTTTTGGGATTTTAGTTAAATCAACATCGAGACCAATGCAGAGAAATGATTTCTTAGTTTTGATTTGTTGAATAAGTTGTTGTGTTGTCATTGTAGTTGTTTAACCGCAAAGTTCGCAAAGTTTTTTGCAAAGTTCGTCATGTGTTACAAAAAATGCCAAACTTAATTTAGTATGGCATCTTTTATCTTTATTCTTATATCGATTTTCTATTAAAATACTTCGCTTTCTTTAAGTTTCTCCATA
>CANHWG010000054.1 GCA_947464335.1 Flavobacteriaceae bacterium | reverse complement strand
TAGTTTTACCAAAAATTGATGAGTTCTACGAAATGATTGAAAAAGAAATGAAGAATCAAAAGAAATAGTGGTCAGTAGGCAGTGCTTAGTGTTCAGTAAAAACGTCCCAATAAATTGGGACGTTTTTTTTATTGATATTAATCTGCCAACTATCCCGAAACTTCGGGACTGAACGCTGAATACTAAAAAATATCGGGATCACCTTTTCCTTCACGAATCACTACTGGCTCATAACCTGATAAATCAATGATGGTTGAACCCACATTATCGCCATAACCACCATCAATAACCAAATCAACTTGATTTTGCCATTTCTCAAAGATTAATTCTGGATCGGTAGAATATTCTAAAACTTCATCTTCATCGTGAATAGAGGTAGATACAATTGGATTGCCTAACGTTCTAACGATTTCTAAAGCGATGTTATTATTGGGTACCCGAATACCTACGGTTTTCTTTTTTCGGAATTCTTTGGGTAAATCATTATTTCCTGGCAAAATAAAAGTATACGGTCCGGGAAGCGCGCGTTTCAATATTTTGAAAGTTGCCGTATCAATTTGCTTTACATAATCAGATAGATTACTTAAACCACTACAAACAAAAGAAAAATTGGCCTTTTCTAATTTGACACCTTTTATTTTAGCAATACGCTCTAAAGCTTTGGTATTGGTAATATCGCAACCTAAACCATAAACAGTATCTGTTGGATAAATCACCAAACCACCATTACGCAAGACATCGACTACTTTTTTGATAGCAGCTTCGCTGGGTTTGTCTTCGTATATTTTTAAAAAATCGGCCATAATTTTAGATAATAGAAAATAGAGAAAAGATGAAAGATATATTATTGTATTTATAAATATAATTAAGATTAAAAATAAACAAAGTCTATTTTCTATGTTCCTTGTTCTATTTTCTTACCCAATCACATCCAACTTTGCGAATCGCAATAAGAGTTTTTTAATTCCGCCCACTTCAAATTTGATTTCAGCTTTTTTATCGGCACCTACTCCTTCCATACTAATGATTTGTCCTTTCCCAAACCGTTCGTGCATTACTACATTTCCAACGGCTAGTTTACTATCGAATAAATTTGTGTTTGTTGGTGCATTGCCAACAGGTTTCAATTTACGAATATTTACTGAAGAAACCGGTTCATTATCATTTCTTTTGGGCGGCGTTCCTCCTACTGGTTTCGCTAATCGCAGTTTGGATTTATCCACATCGCCAAAAATATCTAAATCCATGGTTGGCTTATAACGATACCCTCCCAAATCATTTGGATTGATGTATTCTAGATACTCATCTTTAATTTCTTCAATAAAACGAGAAGGTTCGGCATCGGTCAGTTTTCCCCAGCGATAGCGCGATTGCGCATAGGTTAAATATGCTTGATGTTCGGCACGTGTCAGCGCCACATAAAACAAACGTCGTTCTTCTTCTAACTCACTTCGGGTATTCAAACTCATAGCGCTCGGAAACAAATCTTCTTCCATTCCGACTACAAAAACATAAGGAAACTCTAACCCTTTGGCTAAGTGAATGGTCATTAACGCTACTCTATCATCATCACCAGTATCATTATCTAAATCAGTTGCTAGTGCCACATCTTCGAGGAATTCCGATAAAGCGCCACGAGCACCATCAATCTCTCGTTGTCCTTCGATAAAATCTTTAATACCGCCCATTAAGGTTTCTATATTCTCAATTCGGGCAATACCTTCGGGCGTTCCGTCTTTTTTAAGTTCCTGAATCAAACCCGTCTTTTTGGCAACGTGCTCGGTCAACACAAAAGCATCTTGCTGTTCGTTAATGATTTGAAAACTCTTAATCATCATTACAAAATCTTCCAACTTTTGTTTGGTTCCTGAATTGAGTTTTAAATCAATCTTATCGATGTTTTCCATTACTTCAAAAATGGAACGTTTGTAATGATTGGCTGCCACCGTAAGTTTTTCTATGGTCGTATCACCGATTCCACGAGCTGGATAATTGATGACACGAACTAACGCTTCTTCATCTTTTGGATTGATCACCAATCTCAAGTAACACAAAACATCTTTAATCTCTTTGCGTTGATAAAATGATAATCCTCCATAAATTCGATACGGAATATCACGCTTGCGCAAGGCATCTTCCATCGCTCGTGATTGTGCATTAGTACGATACAAAATAGCAAACTGTCCATTAAGCATTTGATTGCGCATCTTTTGCTCAAAGATTTCACCAGCTACAAATCGACCTTCTTCTCCATCCGTAACACTGCGTTGCACTTTTATTTTTGGTCCAAAATCATTGGCTGTCCAAACTATTTTTTCGAGTTTGGTTTTATTTTTATCGATGATGGAATTAGCAGCTTCAACAATGTTTTTGGTTGAACGGTAATTCTGTTCCAATCGATAGGTTTTGACATTCTCATAATCCTTTTGGAAGTTGAGTATGTTATTGATATTCGCACCACGAAAAGCATAGATACTTTGCGCGTCATCGCCAACTACACATATATTTTGAAATCGGTCTGACAACGCTCTAACAATCAAATACTGCGAATGGTTAGTATCTTGGTACTCATCTACCAAAATATATCGAAAACGATCTTGATATTTGGCCAAAACATCTGGGAAACGATTCAACAATTCATTAGTTTTTAACAACAAATCATCAAAATCCATCGCGCCACTTTTGAAACAACGTTCTACATAGTTTTGATAAATTTCGCCCAAGCGTGGCTTTTTGCTCATAGCATCCGCTTCTTGCAATTCGGGATTATTAAAATAAGCTTTTACGGTAATTAGAGAATTTTTATAGGATGATATTCTGCCTAAAACTTGTTTGGGTTTATAAACATCTTTATCCAATTGCATTTCTTTGATGATGGCCGAAATTAAACGAACACTATCTTGAGTATCATAAATCGTAAAGTTGGATGGATAACCTAACTTGTCAGCTTCACTTCTCAAAATACGAGCAAACACGGAGTGAAACGTTCCCATCCAGAGATTTTTGGCTTCGGCAGGGCCAACAATATCACCGATCCGTTTTTTCATTTCGCGTGCCGCTTTATTGGTAAATGTGAGTGCCAAGATATTAAACGCATCCACACCCAAACTCATCAAATAGGAAATACGCACCGTGAGCACACGTGTTTTACCCGAACCAGCACCAGCAATAATAATCATTGGGCCGTCTTTTTGAAAAACTGGTTGTTGTTGTGCTTCGTTAAGTTGTGAAATGTATTGGTTTATCATCATTTTTGAGAAAGCTCAAATTTATAATTACTAGCTATGAATTACAATAATTTCTATGGGTATTTCTATTATATTTGTCAACAATTTTAGCGAAAATAATTATGAGCATGGATAAATTTATAGAAGTATTGTTATATGCCGTTCCGTCATTAATAACTGGTGGCGTAGCGTATTATTTGTTTGATAGTTATTTTAAAGACCAACAACATACGAGACGTTGGTTATTACAAAAAGAAAATCAAAAACACTCAATGCCATTACGTTTGCAAGCGTATGAACGCTTGGCGTTGTTTTTGGAACGTATTAGTCCGGCTAAATTACTCATTAGAGTTGCACCGCTAAACGATGACAAAGTAGATTATCAAAATCTTTTGATACATCATATCGAGCAAGAATATGAGCATAATATGACCCAGCAAATTTATATTACTGATCAGTGTTGGACTATGGTTTTGACGGCTAAAAACACCATAATTCAAAACATTAGAAAAACCACTTTAGATAGTTCGGTTGCCAATGCTGACCAATTAAAGGAAAAAATATTAAGCAGTATGCTCGATGGCCAATCGGCGAGTACGTTAGCGTTAAGTTATTTAAAAACGGAAGTTACCGACGTTTTAGGATAAAAAAAGCCCCGAATGAATCGGGGCTTTTTTTTGATTGTTGCTATATTAGTTATCCCTTATAACATGCACAACACCAGTTAAAGTATGATTTCCTCCATTTGGATCTTGGTAGGTTCCGCTAAAAGTCATATCAATATAGTCACCAATAGCTCCAAATTGACTTAAATTAAATTGAATTGTGTTTATTGTATTTGGGCCTATAAATCCAATTCCTCCACCTTCTATATAAAACTGAGGAGTTGAATAAATACCTGGTAAGCTGGTATTTCCCCAAATAGAAATGCCTCCAGTACTTCCTTGTCCGAAAACACCCATTCCTACTGGAAAGGCACCTCCAGTATTTTCACCTCCCGAAAAATTTTGAAGTACAAACACAGTTGGCTCATTATCGATTTTATAGGAGATAAATTCATCAATTGCAGTACATGCTTGAAGATTTCCAATAGTAGTTATTGGAGCCGTAAAATTATAGGAAATAGAATCCGTTTGTTGTAAATTCTCGACATCAAAACCTTTTAAGGTAAATGCGGTGTCATTGGGACAATAGATTTCATTAAAACTAAAAGCGCCATTAGTAACCGTTGAAAGTGAATAATTTCCGTAACGGTTTAAAATAACATAGCCATTGGTTACATTGGTATTGTTACATTTAACTAAAGTACCAACTACATTTGAACTTAACGTGGTAGATGAATTGTTTATAGTAATAGTAGGCAGCGTAGTATTTGTTGAAAATGGTCCAATAGAGGTCGTATAAACTAAATTATTGGCACCACAGGTATAATAAGAAGCATATACATTTAATGTTAAGGTTTGATTTGCTGGAATTAAACCTGAAACTTGTCCATCTCCATTAGTATATCCCATAGCAGGCCAAGTAGCTCCATTGGCAATTAAACCAACTCCAGCATTCGAAATTGGGTTCCCATTGCCATTTAATAACGTAACGGTTAAGGTTACCATTTGTGAAAATGCATCACAATTCCACCACGAAAAATGAGTTACTTTCCCAACATATTTATTTCCCACTTTAGTCGCCACACCATCTTCTTTCCAATAGCCTTTTGCTTCATCAAAATGCCACAGCGGAATAGAACTTGGTGCGGTAGCAATTTGGCTATCGTCTATTCGCATCGTTATTTCTGCGGTTTGCCCTTCTTTTATATTTAATTTTTGCCCTGCACTACCACGAAGCTCTACGTTTAACATCCCAAAAGTTTCTAAAATCGCCTCTTGATTGGTGCTCGTTTGTGCATATAACATTCCGGGCATAAGCTTGTCAATATTTTCATCTGTTGGCGTTAAATGAAACATGGAAACTTGAACAGATCCTGAATAATCAGTGCCATTCTCATCTTGAAATCCGCCTTGGAATTTTACTTTAGTACCCGAATAAATCGATACTTCGCTTACTACTCCTGCTTGAATAGTCTCTAATGGCGCATTAGGAAGTAACATTATCTTGACATTATTTTTACCAGTTGTAGGAACCATAGAACGGGAACCGTCTAAATAGCCGACTTTCTTGGCAGTGATATACGCAAACTTATTAAATACATTGGCATTATTGATTATGAAAACTCCATTAACATCAGTCTGAACAGTTGATGATCCTATTTTTACAGTTACCCCTTGAACCGGAAGATTATCGACATCTACAACCTGACCTATGAAATCACGAGCGACTGAATTGCCAAAATTTTGAGCAAATGCATCATCGTTTTGACCTGAAGAGTTATTTTCATTTGGTTCACATCCAAATAAGATAACTAGCGTAAGTAATAAACACAAAAGCGAATGGATTTTTTTCATACTATTTAGGATTTGTTTAATACGAAGATAGCCAAAAAGAGTAAAGGTTGCGTTTGATACTTCAAACACAACCTTTAAATGGATAAAACACCATTTTGAATGTAAATATGTTTATTTAAATTTAGCTATTCCAGCTTCTAGCCAATCTTTATATTCTTTTACTTCAAAAGTAAATGCAATTGGTTTTGATAAGTCATTTCCATCCGTATCTAAAACAACATACAATGGTTGAGAATTACTTTTGTATCTAGAAATTTGAAAATCGGTCCATTTATTTCCAATAGTAACCACTTCTTTACCTGTTGTTTTTGAAACAAACTGTTGTTCTTTTGGTAGTTCAATTTTTCTATCGCAATACAATGAAATTAAAACTACTTTTTCTTTTAAAATTTTGAGAACGGCTGGGTCTGACCAGACATTATCTTCCATTTTTCTACAATTGGCACAGGCATCACCTGTAAAATCTAAAAGAACAGGTTTATTTACTTTTTTGGCGTAGGCCAATCCAAGTTCATAATCTTCAAATGCTACAATTCCGTGAGGTCCCAAATGTGCATGCTCGGGTAAATTTGATGTTGGTGTTGCAGAAGATCCAAAACCAGTAGTACTTTCAGCATAATTTATTGGTGGTGTTAATCCGCTTAAAATTTTTAGAGGTGCACCCCAAAGACCTGGAATCATATAAAGCGTGAAAGTAGTAACTAATATTGCCATCATTAGTCTACCAACTCCAATTTTATCTGCCTTTTCATAATCGTGGGGCAGCATATATTTTCCAAATAAATACAGAGCCCAAGCCGCAAAAACCGCAATCCAAATGGCGATAAACAACTCCCGTTGCAACCAATGCTTTTGAAGCACTAAGTCGGCATTAGATAAAAATTTAAATGCAAATGCCAATTCTAAAAAACCTAATGATACTTTAACTGTATTTAACCAACTTCCTGATTTTGGCATCGAATTTAACCAACCCGGAAACATCGCAAACAACATAAATGGCAGGGCAATAGCAAGTGAAAAACCAAACATACCAACAATTGGTGCAATGCCGCCTTTAGAAGCCGATTCAACAAGTAATGTTCCAACTATTGGTCCGGTACATGAAAATGAGACTACGGCTAATGCTAACGCCATAGAAACTATACCTAGAATACCACCTTTGTCAGCTTGTGAATCTATTTTTGTAGCCCAAGAACTTGGTAAAACTATTTCAAATGCTCCTAAAAAAGATAAGGCAAACACGACTAAAAGCGCAAAGAAAATTAAATTAAACCATACGCTTGTAGACAATTCATTTAGTGCTTCTGCCCCAAAAATAGCTGTAATAATGGAACCCAAAATTACGTATATGACTATTATTGAAACGCCATATATTATGGCATTTTTAATTCCGGCTGCCTTAGATTTACTCTGTTTAGTAAAGAAACTCACCGTCATTGGAATCATCGGGAAAATACACGGCATTAATAGTGCGGCAAAACCTCCAAGAAAAGCTAAAAAGAAAATGGTCCAAAGTCCTTTTTCATCTTCTTTTTTGGGTTCTTGAACAACCACTGTGGGCTTATTGGTTTTATTTACTTTAGTATTGTTAGATAAAAGCGTATCGGTTTTTGAAACAGTATCAACTATAGAAACTGCAGCGTTTTCTTTAATTGTTGGAATGGTAAACGTAAATTCAACATTATCATTTATACAGGCTTGTTTACAAACCTGGTAGTCAATTTTAGCTTTTATCGAAGTTAGTTTGGCATTTACAATTGTTACTTTTTGAGTAAACGTAACCTTTTTTTCAAAGTAATATTCGTCAACTTCAAAGACTTCATTGTATTGTTTTTTATAGGGACTTTCCTTTACTTTTCCTATCAATTCATAGTTCCCTTTTGCCTTTTCAAAAGTAAACTCGGCTGGCAATGGTCCATTTTCTGGAGTGTATTGTGAATAGACGTGCCATTCGTCATCAATTTTACCTTCCATAACCAAATTAAATTCGGAATCGGATAGTTGTTCTACTTTAGAAGTCCATTTTACCGGTTTAACGATTTGAGCATTGGCATTGGCAAAAGCCAAAAAAATCAAAAGAAAAAAAAGTACTTTCTTCATTATATTGTATAATTTATTTTTAAAATTCTAGTAGTCGTTTCGGTAACTTTAAACCGATCGTCTTGCCTACTTCCTATTAACCAAACGATTTCATTATCCGAACACAAAAGCCAGGTTTTTGATTTGTCTATCAGAGAAAATTTCTCGTCTTTAAAAAACTTACTGAGCTTCTTTTTACCATTCATCCCAAAAGGATAAAATAAATCACCTTCTTGCCACTTTCTAATTTCTAATGGAAATCGCAACGTATCTTCGTCGACAAATATACAATTAGTTGCTTCAAGCGAAATGTCATCTACATTGCAAAAAGAAATATTTAAGGGAAATTTAATTTCATTTTGATTTTTTTGAATATAAATAATGGCTTCGTGATCAATTTCAACTTTATTGGAAAGGATTAACGAATCTCTATTTTTTAACAAAACGTATTGCTCTGAAAAAACTTGTTTCCCCGTCTGGGCATGGACCAAATTAGTAACATCATTCCATGCTTTAAATTCAAATTGCTTTAACCATTGGTATAAATAGGCATTATAATTGGGTAATTGAAGTAACTTCTTTAAATCGAATAGCAATGTTCCATTCTCATTTTCAGTTACAACTTCTTTATACATACTATACTCGCCATCATTTACAATGGATTGAGCATCTTTTAAATGGTTTATTGTTTTTTGAAAAGAATCAAGAAAAATTGGATTAATTTCTTTTAAAACAGGAACTATTGAATGACGAATTTTATTTCTTAAATACGTATCAGAAGCATTGCTACTATCTTCTCGCCACTTAATATTGTTTTTATTAGCATAAGCTTCAATTTCTTCTCTAGAAAAAGGCAAAAGTGGTCTGAAAATTTTGTTATTCTCAACAGGAATTCCCGTTAATCCTTCTAATCCTGTACCCCGAGATAGATTAATCAGAAAGGTTTCTAAGCTATCATCTAAATGATGTGCTGTAGCAACAAAATCGACCTTGTTTTCAGTCATTTGTTCATAAAACCATTGATACCTTAAATCTCTAGCTGCAACTTGAATTGATACTTTCAAGTCTTTAGCAATTTTTGCAGTTTCAAAAAAGCCAATTTTTAATGGCAAATTATTCGACTCGGCATAATCGTGAATAAATTGCATATCTGCATCGCTTTCTTCACCACGCAATTTAAAATTGCAATGTAACAAACCAAAATCAAGTTTAAAATGTTGAAACAAATGAACCAAAACCATACTGTCTATGCCACCACTTACAGCAATATAAAATTTGCTGTTTTGTAAAAAAGGAAAGTTTTCTGAAATGTTTTTGGCAAATTTTTCTAGCATAATCAAAAGTACTTATTTAAATTTAACTCAACACTTCAAACATCGCTTTTGCCTTCAACATACATTCCTGATATTCTTGTTCCGGATTGGATAACGATGTGATCGCACTTCCCACAGAAAACGAAAGGTACTTTTCTTTGGCATTATACAAAATACTTCGAATTACCACATTAAAATCGAAATCATTATCAGGTGTAAAATAACCCACAGCACCACTGTATATACCTCGTTTGGTTTCTTCTAATTCTTCGATAATTTTCATAGCGGAAATTTTGGGAGCGCCAGTCATGCTTCCCATTGGAAATGTAGTTTTAAGAATTTCTGTAGGCGAAGTAGCATTCTCTACTGATGAAACAACCGTAGAAATCATTTGGTGCACTTGTTCAAACGTATAAACGCCACACAATTCTTCAACAACAACAGAACCTTTGGTGGCAGTATGTGATAAATCATTACGAACTAAATCGACTATCATAATGTTTTCGGAACGTTCTTTTGGATTTTGCAACAACTCATTTTTTGAATTTTTATCCAAAATTGGATCTTCAAATCGTTTGGATGTACCTTTTATGGGTTGAGAAATTACTTTATCAGAATCTCTTTTTAGATAGCGTTCTGGTGAAGCACAGAGTAAATAATCCTGATTATTTTTGAAGAATGTTGCAAATGGCGATTTAGAAATACTATTGAGTTTCTGAAAACTCGCTAAAGGTTCAATGGTTGTATTATCGGCATAAAATTCCATACAAAAATTAGCTTCGTAAATATCACCTCTATGGATGTGTTTGAGCATTGAATCTACTTTTGAAAGGTAATTTTCTTTTGAAACACGTTGGCTTATTATTACAGGTTGTGGGTTCTGGGTTCTGGGTTGTGGATTTTGAATTTCTTCAAAATCAATTTCAAACTCATCATCACACATTATTAAATAGTGAACTTCTAATTGATTTCCTTTTAACAGAAACAATTTCTTTGGCTGGAAGAAAAACAAATCGGGAAAATGCAACCCATCAAAATTGTTGGATTGTAATGCTTCGATATCATTTTTCAAATCATAGGACAAATAGCCGAAAAGCCAATCTTTGGTTTGTTGCTGGTATTGTCTTAAATCTTCAAAAGCTTTGTGATAATCTGTTTTTAAA
Organism: Flavobacteriaceae bacterium; assembly: GCA_947464335.1. GTDB lineage: Bacteria > Bacteroidota > Bacteroidia > Flavobacteriales > Flavobacteriaceae > Flavobacterium. Next base: position 6,189 of record CANHWG010000054.1, on the reverse strand, counting down.
GAAGTAAAAGCATCTACAGCTAAAACACAATCAAAACTGGTATATTTTTGATGATAATCATTAGAATCTAAAAAAACAATCTCACGAAACTGTTGTGCCCATTGCAAAAGCTGTTGCTTAAAAAGTTTCGGATTATCAATCGTTCTAGTGATTTTTGTTCTCAAAATTGAGTGCGTTAATTGGATTTCAAAATTACGATAAATATTTTCTTATTCGAATATCATAAACAATTTGTGGCACGCTTTTTAGTAGTCAAACCAAGAAGTCAACTCTTATTCATTTTATATTGATAGAAAATTACGTTTGAATTTTATTAATCAACTCTCGAAGTAATTAAATCTATTAATAATCCTTAAAATGAATGTAAAAATGAAACACTTATCAAAATTTGGTTTGGCTTTGCTCCTATTTGGACTTGCCTTTGCGTGTAAACAAGCTGAAGCGACAGACAATGCAACTGAAGCTGCAGCTGATACTACTGCGGTTGACAACATTTCTTCGAATACAGCCGTTGAAAAGAAAGAAAGTAATCGGAAATTTGTTCGAACGGCCGATTTAAAATTCAAAGTAAAAAATGTAGCACAATCGACTTATGCAATTGAAAGTATAGTTGCCAAAAATGGTGGCTTTGTAACCTTTACCGATTTAAAAAGTGCTATTAACGAAAAAACAGAAACCAAAATCAGTCAGGATAGCACTTTAGAAACTACCCGATTCACAGTCGATAACACCATTACACTCAGAATTCCAAACACCCAATTAGATTCGGTTCTAAAATCGATGGTGAAAGAAGTAGCGTTTCTTGACAGTAGATTAATTAAAGCCGATGATGTGGCTTTGCAATTGCTATCAAATAAAATGACGCAAAAAAGACTTATATCCCATCAAAAAAGATTAGAAAAAGGAATTGATACTAAAGGCAAAAAGTTAAACGACATTACCAATGCCGAAGACAAAGTACTAGGCCGAGAAACAGAAAGTGACGAAACCTTTCTGAGAAACCTCAGCTTAGAAGATCAGGTAAATTTTAGCACAGTGACTTTGTATTTATATCAAAGAGAAAGCGTAATTCAAGAAATGGTAGCCAATGAAAAAAGCATCAATGCGTATCGACCAAATATTGGATTACAAGTTTGGGATAGTATAAAAACCGGATGGTTTATGCTTGAAGCCATAATTGCATTTATTGTTCAGCTTTGGGCGCTATTTTTAATTGTCATTTTAGGGATAGTTGGTTACAGAAAGTTTGTCAAAAAACAGTAAACCCTTTAAATAAGAAATTGAAAAAGATCACTATTGTTCTAAACAGCAAAAAAATTAAACAAAAAACCCCCGTCTTAGCGGGGATTTTTTTTATACGATAGCTGAATTAAACCAAATCAAATCGGTCTAAGTGCATCACTTTATTCCATGCTTTGATAAAATCGTGAACAAATTTTTCTTTAGCATCATTTTCGGCATACACTTCAGCTAAAGCTCTAAGTTCAGAATGTGAACCGAAAATTAGGTCAGCTCTAGTTGCCGTCCATTTAGAAGCACCTGTTTTTCTATCTTTACCTTCAAAGGATTCTCCTTTATCATCAGTAGCTTCCCATTTCGTTCCTAAGTCTAGTACGTTAACAAAAAAGTCATTACTCAACACTTGAGGTCTATTGGTAAAAACTCCATTTTTAGATCCGTTATAATTGGTATTTAAAACTCTCATTCCACCCACTAAAACTGTCATTTCTGGAGCAGTAAGTTTTAGCAATTGCGCTTTATCTACTAATAATGCTTCGGTAGTTGAATAACATTTAGAAGACTTGTAATTTCTAAATCCATCCGCTTTTGGCTCAAGAACTTTGAATGATTCTACATCAGTTTGCTCCTGTGTAGCATCGGTACGGCCTGGTGTGAAAGGAACTTTGGTGACATATCCACCATCTTTTGCTGCTTTTTCAACTGCAGTACTACCTGCTAAAACAATAATATCAGCCAAAGACACTTTTTTGTTTCCGTTTTGTTTTGTATTAAAGTTGTTTTGTATGGTCTCTAAAGCTGCTAGTACCTTATTTAATTGAATTGGATTGTTAACTTCCCAATTTTTTTGAGGTTCTAATCGGATTCGAGCGCCATTTGCACCACCACGCATATCGGAACCTCTGAAAGATGCCGCAGAAGCCCATGTTGTAGCAACTAATTCAGAAACTGATAATCCTGAAGCAAGTATTTCTGATTTTAATTGCGCAATATCTTGGTCATTAACTAACTCATGGTTTACTGCCGGAACTGGATCTTGCCAAATTAACTCTTCTTGTGGTACTTCGCTTCCGATATAACGAGCTTTGGGCCCCATATCTCTGTGAGTTAATTTAAACCAAGCTCTTGCAAAAGCATCTTCAAATTCAGAGAAATTTTCTAGAAATCTTCTAGAAATTGGTTCGTATATTGGATCCATTTTCATAGCCAAATCAGCTGTAGTCATCATGGGTGCAACACGTTTTGTCGTATCATGAGCATCAACCACTAAAGAAGCTGCAGTCTCGTCAGTAGGTGTCCATTGAAAAGCTCCCGCTGGACTTTTTGTTAATTTCCAATCGTATTTAAATAGTGTTTCAAAATATCCATTATCCCAAGTGGTTGGGTTTGGTTTCCATGCACCTTCAATTCCACTAGTAATGGTATCACCACCTTTTCCGGTACCAAAAGTATTTTTCCAACCCATTCCCATTTCTTCGATACTTGCTCCTTCAGGTTCTCTACCAACAAAAGCTTCATCACCAGCACCATGCGCTTTTCCAAAAGTGTGTCCTCCTGCTACTAAAGCAACCGTTTCTTCATCATTCATTGCCATTCTTGCGAATGTTTCTCTTACGTCTTTACCAGAAGCTATAGGGTCTGGAACTCCGTTTGGCCCTTGTGGATTAACGTAAATTAATCCCATTTGAACAGCTGCCAAAGGATCTTCCAATTCTCTTTCCCCAGAATATCGTTTGTCACCTAACCATTCGGTTTCTGTTCCCCAGTAAATATCTTGTTCAGGTTCCCAAATATCTTCACGACCACCTGCGAAACCAAATGTTTTGAATCCCATAGACTCCAACGCACAGTTACCCGCTAAAATCATTAAATCAGCCCAAGACAGACTTTTTCCATATTTTTGTTTGATGGGCCACAGTAACATTCTGGCTTTATCTAAATTTCCGTTATCGGGCCAACTATTAATTGGTGCAAAACGTTGATTTCCTGTGCCAGCACCACCACGACCATCAGAAGTTCTATAAGTACCTGCACTATGCCAAGCCATACGGATAAATAATGGTCCGTAATGTCCATAATCGGCTGGCCACCAATCTTGAGAATCGGTCATTAAATCGAAAATATCTTTTTTTACAGTAGCTAAGTCTAAACTTTTAAACGCTTCTGCATAGTTGAAATTTTCATCTAACGGATTTGACAAATTGGATTGTTGTCTTAATATATTTAAATTTAAACGGTTAGGCCACCAATCATTATTAGAGGTTCCTCCGCTTGCAGTTTGCATTGAAGTTCCATGGTTAAAAGGACATTTACCTTGTGACGCATCGTTTCCCATTGTGTAATTATTTTAAATTGTTTTTATAATTTCGTGTTCCAAAATTAAACAAACTTGAAAGTTGTTATGATAGTTTTTTATTATATATTACTATTAACTAATTGTCAAAACTTATATAAAGAAAGTATTGCTTAAAATACTATTTTCATTTATGAAAGAAATTTTAATGTCCCAAAGACATTCTCATTTACTATCAAATCTTTTATATATTTGTTTTCTACTAAACCAAAAACAAGTCCATGCTATTATCTAAATTATTCCGAAAAAAATCTACTTCTACCATTCTAAAACAAGGTGGAGATGGTGAAGTACATACGGGTTTGCATAAAGTTTTAAATGTTAAGGATTTAACTTTTTTTGGAATAGCAGCCATTATTGGTGGCGGAACATTTAGTGCCATTGGGAATGCTTGTTTTTCTGGTGGACCTGGGGTAATTTTTCTTTATATAATTTGTGCCATTGCTTGTGGTTTTACAGCAATGTGTTATGCTGAATTTGCCTCTCGAGTACCTGTTTCAGGAAGTGCTTATACGTATGCTTATGTTTCTTTTGGAGAGCTTTTTGCATGGATTATTGGCTGGGCACTCATCATGGAATATTCCATTGGAAATATTTATATCGCCTTTTCATGGAGTGGCTATTTCACCAATCTGCTTGAAAGTTTCCATCTGCATTTGCCTGAATGGTTGACTATTAATTATAAATCGGCACAAGATGCTTTTGTTGCTAATAAAGGTACTGAAGGCTTGATGGCCTGGAAAAATGCACCTGTTATTGGTGGACTAAAAATAATTTTCGATTTGCCAGCGGTCGTAATTAACTTATTAATTACGTATCTCGTTTATAGAGGTACTAAAGAGTCTAGAAACTTTAGCAACGTAATGGTATATATAAAGTTGGCTATTATTTTTTTAATCATTATTGTTGGAGCATTTTATATCGATATTGACAATTGGACACCTTTTATGCCTAACGGATTTAGTGGAGTTATGGGCGGTGTTTCCGCCGTTTTCTTTGCTTATATAGGATTTGATGCTGTATCAACATTGGCTGAAGAAACTAAAAATCCACAACGCGATTTACCGAAAGGGATGATTTATTCTTTGGTAATTTGTACCGTTATTTTTATTGTTTTGGCATTGGTCATAACCGGAATGGTTTCTTATCAATTGCTGGGTGTTAGTGATCCTTTGGCTGAGATTTTTGCCTTAAAAGGTGTAAAATGGATGCTGTTTATAGTATCGATTGCAGCAGTTGTAGCAATGACTAGTGTATTATTAGTATTTCAGATGGGACAACCTCGTATCTGGATGACTATGAGTCGAGATGGTTTGATGCCAAAGAAGTTTGCTGAAATTCATCCAAAATACAAAACTCCAGGATTTGCAACAATTGTAACTGGGCTAGTCGTTGGGATTCCTATCTTTTTTACTGATGAAAACTTTGTTCTAGACTTTACTAGTATCGGGACTTTGTTTGCCTTTGTTTTGGTTTGTGGTGGTGTGCTTTTATTATCTCCACAAAGTGAAGCCGAATTAGCTGAACGAGCCACCAAAGGGAAATTCAGAATTCCATACATCAATTCAAAGTTTATTTTTCCACTGATTTGTATCGGAGCTTTGGGTATTATTCAGTATTATCTCCCTAACTATTTTACCGAAGTTTTTGATTTAACTGGAGATAAACTTGCCACTAACCTTCCTATGGTGGTGTTCTTTATTCTTTGTATAGTGATGACTGTAATTGCCTTTTTAAAGAACCTGTCTTTGATTCCTTTATTGGGTTTAATTTCTTGTTGTTATTTGCTAACAGGCATGGCAGTTTCTAACTGGATTTGGTTTGGAATTTGGCTTGTAATTGGACTGTGTGTGTACTTTATGTTTGGATATAAAAATAGTAAGCTGAATAAAGCATAGAATTTAGTAGAGCCGATTTATTTACATTCCAAAATCAGTTGGTCTAAAAAAATCTATTCTATTTTGATTGATTTATAAAATTCCCAACTCAACCATGCATTCTTTCATCATTTGATAGGTGCGTTCAATATCATTATCCAAACCTATAGAAAACCGAATCAATCCATCCGTTAAACCCATTTCCTTTTGCTCTTCTAGTGGAATTTCTGAGGAAGTAGAAGTGCCAGGTGCACTAAATAATGTTTTATAAAACCCTAAACTAACTGCTAAATAACCCAAATTACGTTGCTGCATCAATTCCATCAGTTCGTTAGCTTTTTCTAGTGAACCAACATCCATCGTCATCATGCCACCAAATCCATATTCTGGGTTAATCATTTTAGCATACAAGCTATGACTAGGATGACTTTTTAAACCCGGAAAAACAATCTTTAGACCGTCTTGTTCAAATTTCTCTGCCAAATACATTGCATTATGGCTATGCTGTTTCATACGAATATGCAAAGTACGTAGGTTCTTTAAAATACTAGCAGCTCTGAGACTATCCATGGTTGGTCCCAATAACATGCTTGCCCCATCATTAACATTTTTCAAGTCATTGATAAACTCTTGAGAAGCACAAACCACACCACCAACAGTATCGCTACTGCCATTAATAAATTTAGTTAAACTATGGATAACTATATCTGCCCCAAGCTT
>CANHWG010000053.1 GCA_947464335.1 Flavobacteriaceae bacterium | reverse complement strand
TGCTGCTTGATCTGCATAAATGCAGGCACTTGTAGAATCATTTTGCGCTGATGTAACAACTACCGCTGGTGCTGGTGTAATGGTAAAAGTAGCCGTATGGGTTGTTGTTTGATAACATTTATCAAAAACAGTATACGTAACTGTTGTTGCTCCTCCACAGTAGTTTGGTGCTGTTGGATTTCCTTCTCCAAAGCTTCCTACTGGTGAACATCCGCCACTTACTGTAAATCCTGATAACCATGCTGCAAAAACGTCATCTGCTGCATCTTGTTCCGCATAAATACATGCACTTGTAGAATCATTTTGCGCTGATGTAACAACTACTGCTGGTGCTGGTGTAATAGTAAAAGTAGCAGTATGAGTTGTGGTTTGATAACATTTATCATAAACGGTATACGCAACAGTTGTTGCTCCTCCACAGTAGTTCGGTGCGGTTGGAGTCCCTTCTCCAAAACTTCCTACTGGTGAACATCCTCCACTTACTGTAAATCCTGCTAACCATGTTGAGAAAACTACATCTGCAGCTGCCTGTTCTGCATAAATACATGCACTTGTAGAATTATTTTGTACTGATGTAACAACTACTGATGGTGCTGGTGTAATGGTAAAAGTAGCAGTATGGGTTGTGGTTTGATAACATTTATCTGATACTGTATATGTAACTGTTGTTGATCCTCCACATGCATTTGGTGCTGATACTTCTCCAAAACTTCCTGTTGGATCACATCCTCCACTTACTGTAAATCCTGATAACCATGCTGTAAAAGCTAAATCAACTACATCTTGATTTGCATAAGTACATGCATTTGCTGAACTATTTGCTGGTACATTTACTTCAACAGCTGGTGGTGGTGTAATGGTAAACGTTGAGGTACAAGTTTGAGGTACTCCACATTCATTTGTGACAATCCAAGTAACTTCGACACTTCCGCCACATAAGGCAGGTAATGAAGGATTTAATGGCGATCTAGTTAAAACCGAATTAGTTCCTCCTGAGAAACTAACAGAATTTAACCAATTATTAAAAGCGGTTTGAATAGTTTGTTCTGATTGACAAGCCGAGATTGACCCTGGTTGTGGACAATTAATTACAACAGGATTAAAGGCAGGCTGTGTAATTGTTTGTGAAGTTGTTGTAATACAACCTTCAGCAGACTCTACATTAACAACATAAGTAGTTCCAGCAACACTACCAGTTAAATTTGGAAAAATACCAGAGTTATTAGATGGACCACTTGGTAAAAGTGTATAGGTGTATTGATTAATATCCGAAAATTGCCCAACTACTGTAAGTGTAGTCAATTGCCCAAAACACAGTATTGGCGAGTATGATGAAGTAGCTGCAACTTTAGAAATTGAAACGGATTTACTACACTCACAAATTGTGTTTGGAAAACTAGTTGTATTAGTATAATTTAATTGTAGATTAAACTCTGATACATTTGATCCTGGAAATACTCTTAAGGCTTGTGTTGTTCTATTAGTTAGAGAATTATAAACCACAGGCCCATAAGATCTGATAAAAGCTCCAGAACTATTGGTTGAGAATGTGTAAACAAAGTTAGTACTGAATGTTCCATTTGTTAAACCAGTAAGTGGATTAACACCTATAACTGGAACACCACTTCGAGCAACTTCAATATTGATTGTAATATCGCCTGAAGTATCGTTATTATCTGCAACGGCACATGCTTCAAGTGGACCAACAAGGTTACAAGAAGGCACTAGTGTGCCTTGAGCAGAAACTCCCTGAGAAAAAGATGCAATAAAAAGAAAGAAAAACAAAAGAAATTTGACATTTCCTTTAAGACTTTCTATACAACAATAGAAACGATCTTTAAATCTAGTTTCTTTACTGAATAAATTTGAATTTTTCATGTATTGGTTTTTTAATTTAATTAAGGTTACCTATAGAAACCGATTTTGTACAAGAACACGTTTTACTGGCACCTCTTGAATCCGGTGGATTAATTACGGTTAACTTTAAATTAAAACTTCCGTTTTTGTTTCCTGGGTTTATAGTCATATTTGGCGTTCCGTTTTGTGTAACAAAACGTGCAGCCGATGTATTAGACTTAAATTCCCATCTGTAAATCGTTCCTGGAACCGATTTATAAACCTCAGAATTAATAATAAAATTTTGCCCACCATCTCTTAATCTTTTGGCTTCTAAAACACCATTTAGATTACAAGCTGGCTGTTGAGCAAATAAAAAGTTTGTAAATAGAAAGAGTAAAACAAGCATAAGATAGCTTGATAGTTTACTTTTCCTTTTTGACGGGCTCCTAAAAGAACTAATAGTTTGTTCTGAGCGGTTTGCTCTACTAAAGTCCATTTTAAAACCATTTTCATCTACAAGTAAATTGTAGTCTCGAATGTGTGAACACTCCAAGAAATTCAATAAAGTACTGTTTTTCATAATGATTAGGTATTTAATTATACCACATCATGAATAGACATTGTTTAGTATTTTTCGTGACTAATATTAAAAAAATGATAAACTATTCTAATATTAATTAAGAAAAAAATAGGTAGATTATGTTTGGGATGATAAAAGTATATAGAAAAAATTGCGAATGTTAAAAAAAGTTAAAATTTTCTACAAACGAATTTATTTAATCGATAAAATGCACTTTTATGTAAATAATTAAATTAACATAAAAAAAATACTACTAAAACTAGTATAATACATTCTTTGAAAAAATAGAATTTTAAAAGATTAAGAGAGCATTAAAATAAAAAGCCTTCCAAAAGAATTGAAAGACTTTTACACTATACTACTATAAGAAATTAAACTTTATCTTTTAATAACTCGTAATGTTTTTACTTCATCTCCTTGACTAATAACAACATTATAAATACCTGTCGGGAATCGTTCTCCAACTTTTATATCACCAACCTCATTTATATTGGTTTCTAATTGCTCCATTAATTTACCCATCATATCATATACAGTGACAATTATCTTTTCATCGCTCGGAGTACTCAAACTTAAATTGAAATTTTCAGTGTATGGATTAGGATAACTTACAACCGATAATTTTGAATTTGCACAATCTCTATAATAAACTATCGCAGTAGAATATAATGCTGTACTATTACAATTTCCATTGGTAAATTTTACTCTAAAGTAATTCTTACCCGCTAATGCATTAGTAACAGTGTAACTTGGACCAGTTGCGCCATTAATTGCAACATAGTCAGATGAAGTTGGTACAACGTTAGAATTTAGTGGAACAATTGCTCTTTCCCATTGTAAATTTGTTGCAGAATATCCTGATCTTACAGTTAATACTTTAATAACTGAAGTACAGATTGGATATCTTATCGAACCAGATGAAGTAGAAGATGTAATATTTTTTGAGATTGGAACTCCATAAATAGTGACTACAACTAATGTTCTTGGACTCTCAATAAAATTAATAGTTTGTGACACATAATAATTTCCTGATAGTAAACTAGTTGTTAAAGATAACGGAGAACCTGCAGTAGCTACATTATACCATCTTAAAGCCACTCCTGTAGCTTGTAAATTAGATACTGTTGAAGGATTACAAAAATTTTGATTCGAAGCTATTGGAGCTGAAGTAGAAGTCGTATTTACTGTAACCGACACTACTGTTCTTGAGCTCTCACACGAATTTAAAGTTTGAGATACAAAATAATTACCCGTTGTTAAAGCGCTTGTTAAAGCTAAAGCTGTTCCACTGGTTGATACAGTATACCATTTTAATGAAGTTCCACTTGCCAACAAATTAGCAACTGTTGCTGATCCGTTAAACATTTGTGCCGATGCTGTTGGTGATGGAGTTGTATTTATAGTTACAGAAACTAAAGTTCTTACACTTTCACATGAATTTAAAGTTTGAGATACAAAATAATTTCCAGTCACTAATGCCGTTGTTGCTGTTAAAGCTGTTCCTGCTGAAGTTACTGTATACCATCGCAATGAAGAACCTGTTGCCACTAAATTTGAAACAGTTGCAGCATTACAGAATGATTGTGCCAATGCTGTTGGTGATAGAGTTGAATTTAAAGTTACCGAAACTAAAGTTCTTACACTTTCACATGAATTTAAAGTTTGAGATACAAAGAAATTACCTGTTACCAATCCTGTTGAAGGCACTAATATTGGTCCACCACTAGGAAGATTATACCATTTTAATCCTGTACCTATAGCAACTAAATCGGAAATAGTTGCTGCATTACAAAATGCTTGTGCTGATGCAGTTGGAGGTGGCGTAACATTAACTGTAACTGCAATTGCTGTTCTAGCGCTTTCAACTGAATTTACTATTTGTGATACATAATAGTTTCCAGTAGTCAAAGCAGTAGTCGATACTAATGGAGTACCTCCAATTGCAACATTATACCATTGTAAAGCGGAACCCGTAGCTATTAAGTTCGCAACTGTCGCAGCATTACAAAATGTTTGTGAAGAAGCAGTTGGAGCACCTGGCGCTATATTTATAGTTACTGATACTAATGTTCTAGTACTTTCACAGGAGTTTAGTGTTTGCGACACAAAGTAATTACCTGTAGATAATACAGTTGTAGCAGCCAAAGAAGTTCCTCCTGTAGCTGTATTATACCATTTTAAATCAGTACCACTAGCCACTAAGTTAACAACAGTAGCATTGTTATTAAAAATTTGTGCAGATGCTGTCGGTGCAGCTGTATTTCGTATTGTTACAATAACTAAAGTTCTACTGCTTTCACATGAATTTAATGTCTGAGTTACATAATAATTTGCACTTAATAAAACAGTATTAGAAGACAATTCTGTTCCACCAGTTGTTACAGTATACCACTTCAATGCAGCACCAGTTGCTGTTAAATTAGCAACGGTGGCAGTAGTACAAAAAGATTGTGATGAAGCGTTTGGAGCTGGTGTTACGTTTATAGTTACAGAAACCAACGTTCTTGAACTTTCGATAGAGTTTACTGTTTGAGAGACAAAGTAATTACCCGATGTTAATACAGTTGTTGGTGCTAAAGCTGTTCCACCTGTAGTTACATTGTACCATTTTAAAGCAGTTCCAATTGCCACTAAATTTGCAATTGTAGCCGAATTACAAAATGATTGTGATGTAGCAGTTGGTGCTCCTGGTGCGTTATTTATTGTAACAGAAACCAAGGTTCTTAAACTCTCACAAGTGTTTAGTGTTTGAGACACAAAATAATTACCTGAAACTAATGCAGTTGTTGTAGCTAAAGCAGTTCCACCTGTAGCAACGGAATACCATTGTAATCCAGTTCCAGCTGCCACTAAATTAGCAACAGTTGCGGCATTATTAAAAGTTTGTGCCGATGCTGTTGGTGCAACTGTATTATTTATAGCAACAGAAACTAAGGTTCTTGAACTTTCACAGGAGTTCAAAGTTTGAGAAACATAAAAATTACCTGAAGCTAGTGCAGTTGTTGTAGCTAAAGCTGTTCCACCAGTAGCAACGGTATACCATTTCAATGCAGTTCCAGTCGCTACTAAATTAGCAACTGTAGGCGAATTACAAAAAGTTTGAGCCGATGCTATTGGAACTGGTGTTATGTTTATAGTTACAGAAACCAAGATTCTTGAACTTTCACAGGAGTTCAAAGTTTGAGAAACATAATAATTACTTGAAGCTAGTGCAGTTGTTGTAGCTAAAGCTGTACCACCTGTAGCAACGGTATACCATTTCAATACAGCACCTGTTGCTGTCAAATTTGCAACGGTGGCAGTAGAACAAAAAGATTGTGATGAAGCGTTTGGAGGTGGTGTTAAGTTTATAGTTACAGAAACCAACGTTCTTGAACTTTCGATAGAGTTTACTGTTTGAGACACAAAGTAATTCCCCGTGGTTAATGTGGCTGATGGTACTAAAGCTGTTCCACCTGTAGCCACAGTATACCATTGTAAAGCAGTTCCAATTGCCACTAAATTTGCTACTGTGGCCGAATTACAAAAAGTTTGTGCAAATGCCGTTGGTGGCGAAGGTGGTGAAGCTAATGTTCCTGTAGCAAAAGTAATAGTTGTGGTATCTGAACCACTGTAATTTGAGGCACTAATAGTATAGGTTGTACTAGCTATAATTTCTATTGGAGTTCCTGACAAAACACCATTAGATATATTAAATGCCATTCCAATTGGTATAATAGGTGAAATAGTATAAGGCTCAACAGATGATATCTTCCGAATTCGTTGGGTATAAGAATCGGCAACATAAACATTCCCAGTTGAATCTGTTGTTACTCCAACTGGAAAATAAAAAGAAGAAACATTTCCAAATCCATCCATATGTTGACTTGAACCATTACCAGCATAAGTGCTTACTAATCCAGTATTCGAAATTTTTCTGATTACTGAATTGAAATAATCTCCAATATATAAATTCCCTGAGTTGTCAATTGTAATTCCAATCGGATTATTAAAATTAGCCGCCGTTCCTAAATCATCAATATACCCTGCAAAACTACCTGCAAAGGTACTGACTGTTCCGTCAGTTGCTATTTTACGAATTCTATTATTAGATGTGTCGGCAACATATAAAATACCCGTTACATTATCTATCGTTATTCCTTGTGGGTTTCTAAATCTTGCTACTGAAGATGCTCCATCTACATAACCTTGAAGAATAAATCCTGCAACGGTTGTGACCATACCAGTACTACTTATTTTTCTTATTCGATGGTTTTTAGTGTCTGCAACATAAATATTTCCTAAATTATCGATAGTTAAACTATAAGGATTATTGAATTTTGCAGCAGTCCCTTGACCATCTAAATAACCTGTAGTACCGTCACCAGCAATAGTAGTTACAATACCTGAACTTGTAATTTTTCGAATACGGTTATTAAAAGTATCGGCAACATAAATATTTCCAGCACTATCGACAGCTAAACCTTTTGGATTATTGAAAAAAGCAGTTGCCCCTGAACCATCTGCATAACCTGTAGAGGTATTACCAGCCAATGTAGAAACAATACCATTGGAAGTAACTTTTCGAATACAAGAATTAAAATCATCCAACACATAGGTTATGCCTGTAGAGGTAACCGCAACTGCAACTGGACTATTAAACATTGCCATAGTACCCGATTGTCCATTTTCTAAACCTCTAACTGTTGTTCCAACAAAAGTAGAAGTATCGCCTGTACTTGTAATTTTTCTGATACAGTTATTACTTACATCTGCTACAAAAGAATTTCCAGAAGAATCTAATGCAATTCCTTCAGGATATTTAAATGTAGCTAAAGTTCCAAAGCCATTAACAGCACCAAATGCACCCGTTCCAGATAATGTAGACACTGACCCTGTATTTGTTATTTTTCGAATTCTATTGTTATTATAATCTACGATATAAATATTATCAGAAGCATCCAATGCAATGGCTCTAGGTGTATTAAATTGTGCCGCGATTCCTTGACCATTGACAAGTCCTGGACTACCATTTCCTGCCACAGTTGAAACTAAACCTGTATTTGAAATTGCACGAATACGATTATTAGAAGCATCACTTATATATATAGTTCCTGAGTTTGATACTGCAATTCCAACTGGATTGTTGAATCTTGCTAAAGTTCCTTGTGCATCTAAATAATTTGCGGTTCCATCTCCAGCAAATGTTGTTACTGAACCTGAACTTGATATTTTCCTGATGCGATTATTATTACTATCAGCAACGTATACATTTCCAGCTCCGTCAACACCTAATCCTTTTGGCCCTGAAAATAAAGCAACTGAACCAATACCGTCTAAAAAACCTGAAGTCGAAACATTACCAGCAAAAGTTGAAACAATTCCTGCGGGTGTAATTTTTCTAATTGCAAAAGAATTAGACTCTGTGATGTAGACGTTTTCAGATGCATCCACTGCAATTGAATAAGGAATATTGAATTGAGCAACTGCTGCAGCACCATTATTGAATCCGGCTATACCTGAACCCGCAAAAGTGGAAACAAATCCTGAAGAAGTTATTTTTCGAATACAGTGATTTTGGCTATCAGCAATATACATATTTCCTGAAGCAGCAATGGCAATTCCTGTCGGGCTATAAAATTTAGGAGATGCGGTACTGCCATCAGAAAAACCAGAAGTTCCGTTACCAGCAATTGTAGTTACATTAGTTCTTACTATTGGCAAACCACCAACATTATTGGGAGATAAAGATGCTATAGGATTGTTAATAGTATAAATAGGTTGCACACCAGTATAAGAAATATTTGGAGCTTGTGCTACTAGAAATGTAATGTGAAGAAGTACGAGAAGAAAAAGAAATATCTTCTTTTTAAAATTAATTAATGAAGTCTCTAAAAAAAAATTATCGTTAATAGATACTTTAATCATTTTAAATAATCTAAAATTTGGGGATATACTACTTTTCATTTTCTAATTTGGTATTACAATGATATATAATTTTTATTTTTTAAATGCTTTCTAATCAAAAGTTTGAGAAAATTTAACATCTAAAATATGTAGGTTTTTTACTAAAAATTAGTTATCATAAGTTATTAACAAAAGACATTTTTTATTGTATACTATTATATTTAACATTAATTATAAATTATAATTGATTATTTAATATTTATTATATGGAATATATAAATATTTAACAGTAATAATGAATTAAAAAGCGAAGGAAATTACTTTAATTTCTCAAAAACATCCATTAAGTGTAAATATACTCGTCGAAATACATATTTTTATTTTAATAAGATTTTTATCGTTAAATTAATTTAGAGAATAAATTAGAGTGAAATAGGATTACTTTTAACCTTCTAAATAGATCTATTTCTTTTATAAAAAATCACAATCATACTCTAATTTTACAAAACAATAGTATGAATTTTTATCGACGAAGCACTCATATTATAGACGAAATACACATTTTTTATAAATATATAGGTAATTTTCTTATAAAACAATCTATTGAACGAGTAAATTAGAATATAGTTCAGATACAAACAAAAAACCTCAACATCATGTTGAGGTTTTTTAATTCAATAAATTAATCCTTTTAAATAAACTATTAATTATTAATTCACTTATTATAAGTCTCTCTTGTACGTTCTTCTTCTTCTGAAAGTGATAGGATCAAAGTGCTTCCATAAATTATGAATAGCATGATTATCCTCTAATTCGGGAGTTCTAATGCAGTTTTGAATTCCTTTTTGGGTAAAGGTTTTATAATATTCATTAAAAATTATTGCAGTAACGCCTTTACTTTGATATTCAGGATCAACTCCTATTAAGTAAAAGAGCACATCCTTACTTTCTTTTCTTGCTTTGAGCAAATGATAAAATCCAAAAGGAAATAGTTTTCCCTTTGCTTTTTGCAATGCTTCCGAAAAACTTGGCATCACAATACTGAAAGCGACCATTTTATCCTCTTTATCCATTACAAACTTAATGTATTCTGGATTGATGAAACTGATGTATTTCTTTTTAAAATATTCTTTTTGAACAGCTGTTATTGCCACAAATGATGATAAATTAGCATAAGAATCATTAAATAAATCAAACATCTTATCTACATAAGGCATAATGTCTTTAGTGTTTTTGAAATTAAGTTCTTTAAGTTGGTATCTTCTTTTTATCAATTCATTTGGCTTTTCAAAAAACTCTGTTTTGACATTTGAAAAAGGAAATTTATTTTCGAGATATTCTTTCTCTTTAACAAATCCAAGTGTTTCTAAATGTCCTGCATAATAAGGAAAGTTATACCATGTAATCATGGAACCTATTTCATCAAAACCTTCGGTAAGCACTCCAACTTTATCTAAATTTGAAAAACCCATTGGTCCTTCTACATATTCTAAATTATTAATTCTACCAAACTCATAAACTTTTTCAAGTAGCGCTTTTGTTACTTCGACATCATCAATAACATCCCACCAACCAAAACGGACTTTCTTTTTTTGTTGGTTGTTTACCTCATCCCAGTTAATAATAGCTGCAATTCTACCAACAACTTTATTGTTTTGATAAGCTAAATAGAATTTTGCATCCGCAGAAGTAAATACAGGGTTTTTAGTTTTATCAAAAGTTTCTAATTCATCATTAATTAATGGCGGAACCCAATACCGATGGTTTTTATATAAGTTAAACGAAAACTTTACGAATGTTTTCAATAATTGTTTTGTATTGGCATCAACTATGGTAATCATTTATTTGGTCTTTTCTAATTCTACTTCGTCTTTACGTTTTTTACCTTTATCTTTTTTAGATTTCTTATCTTTCTTTTTATCTTTTTTACCTCCATCTATTCTTTTATAATTTGTTTCCCAATTACTATCAAAACGCCATGACATACCTACATTAGCCATAAGAATAGAAGGTGTTTCTTTGACATTTTTATTAAAAGAAGCATCCAATTGTATATTTTCTCTTACCAAATATGCCGCTCCAAAACGGAAGACAGTATCCGCATAAAAATCACTTTTATACCCTTGAAACTCCAAAAAACCTGTCCAACGCATATTAAACCCTCTTGTTAAAGTTGATACAATTCCTAAACTTGGGAAATCTGTCATGTATTTATCACCTATAATATTATTTACCCAAACCCATTTTGTGCCAAAATGATTTTGAGTAATTATCATAACCTTTGGGGATATCGTTCGGTCAGTGGGAAATGTAAATGGGTTCGTACCTAAGTTAAGATTGATACCCGCATAAACAGCAACTGCCGGTATAAACTGTTTCCAACTAAAACTGTGATTGGCTTTCCAACTATATAAATTGGGCTTCTCTTTTTTTATAAACGGATCATAAATCAAGTATTTTGCTCCCATGGTAATTTGCTTAAAACCACCACGAGTATCATTAACTAATGGCGCTTGATACCAATCGTATTGGTATTGTGTGTTTAAAGTAAACTCAAACTGATCAAAAAAAGCACCGTATCTAACATCTATTTCTGTTCCAAATCCATTGGCCTCATAACGCAACAAATCATGTTTCTCTCTAATGCCATACAATCCTGCTTCTGCCTGAATAACAGATTTACCAACGGAGAAAGCTGACATCGATTTTCCGGGCCTATTTGAATTAATTATATCAGTATATTGTGCAAATTGAGTCGCTGAAATCATTAAAAAACCAACAACAAAAAATGTTTTTAGATTCATCATAAAATGAGGATTTTGAGTATTGAAACTTTGTTAACCAAAAGTACTATATTTTATCATTTATTTAAGAAGTCAAACCTAATTTTAAATAGTGGAATTTAGTATTTTTGACAAAATTTATTTTAATTAATGTATGGGAGCATTAAAAGCCATTTTTTACATACTACTATTTTATTATGTAATTAAGTTTCTAGCGAGATTATTTTTACCTGTTATTGCAAAAAAAGTAGTCGAAAAAGCAACACAACAATTTCAACAGCAGCAACAAAATTATCAATACCAAAATCAACAAAACACTCAAAATCAAACCAACGAAGGACAAGGTAGCAATGCTAAACCAAAAGAGAAAAAAATCGTGGGCGACTATGTTGATTTTGAAGAAATAGAATAATTTCGTGGTCAGTTATTACATTCAACCTTAAACCAAAACCACTAACCCAATATAATGAAGCAACTCCAAAAGTTATATCCGCATCTTTTAGTCATAATTGGATTTATAATTATCTCATTAGTTTACTTCTATCCAGTCCTACAAGGAAAAAAAATCTATCAATCAGATATTGTTCAATATACCGGAATGGCAAAAGAACAAAACGATTTTAGAGCCGAATACAATGCTGAACCCTACTGGACAAACTCAGCTTTTGGAGGAATGCCAACTTATCAATTAGGTGCTAATTATCCAAATGATTTTGTTGGAAAGCTAGATGATTCCTTGCGGTTTCTTCCTCGTCCAGCCGATTATTTATTTCTTTATTTTTTAGGATTTTATGCGTTACTCCTTGTCTTCCGTGTTGATCCGTTAAAAGCATTTTTTGGAGCGCTGGCCTTTGGTTTTTCAACCTATTTGATAATAATTCTTGGCGTTGGACATAATGCAAAAGCACATGCAATTGCTTATATGCCATTAGTAGTTGCTGGATTTGTATTGGTTTTTAGAAAACATTTTATTCATGGAGGAATTTTGACGATGCTTGCTGTAGCGTTGGAAGTCAATGCCAATCACTTTCAAATGACCTATTATTTGTTGTTGTTTTTACTGGTGTTTTCAATTTATTTCTTATACAAATTATTCAAAGAAAAAGACTTAAAAGCATTGCCTAAAATAATTGGAACATTTGCTGTTGCAGTCGTTTTGGCTATTGGTGCAAATGCAACTAACTTATTGGCAACCAAAGAATATGCAGATTTTAGTACGAGAAGTAAAAACGAGCTAACTTTCAATCCAGATGGTTCAAAAGTAACGACCGATAATGCACTTTCACGAGAATATATTACGGAATATAGTTACGGAATTGCCGAAAGTTTCAACCTGATTGCGCCAAAATTATTTGGTGGTTCCAATTCCGAAAACGTGGGAACAGATAGTAATTTATATGAATTTATTTCCAATCAAGGTGCATCACCTAGTGAAGCTGCAGAATTTGCCGAAAGCGTTCCAACTTATTGGGGAAATCAACCTATAGTTGCTGCGCCAGCTTATATTGGTGCGATTGTTTTTTTCTTAGCGATTTTAGCTTTATATCATGACAAACGAAAAATAAAATATGCTTTCGTTACCGGAGCGGTTTTCTCTTTACTACTATCTTGGGGTAAAAATTTCCCTGCTTTGACTGACTTTTTCATTGATTATGTTCCAATGTATGACAAATTTAGAGCCGTTTCTTCTATACAAGTAATTTTGGAATTGTGCGTTCCGGTTTTGGCTATTATGGGATTACAATCATTCATCAAAAATGAAGAAAATCGTAAAAAATCGTTGCTTTACACGGCTGGAACTTCTATCGGATTAGTGGTTTTATTATTCTTATGCAAAGGAATGTTCGAATTTACATCCGCTAACGACAACTATTATATCGAAGCTTATGGTCGCGAAATGGGAACGGCATTTGTAGATGCTTTAAAACTAGACCGAGAAATTTTGTATAAAGCCGATTTATTGCGTTCTGGTTTCTTTATGTTGGTTGCTTTTGGATTGCTTTGGTTTTACTTCAAAGGAAAAATAGCACAAAGAAATACCATTATTTTGATTGGTTTATTTATGGTGGCTGATTTATTTTTTGTAGCCAAAAATTATGTAAATGCCAAAGATTTCGTAAGTGCTCGTGAAATGAGCGAACCGTTTCAAGCTAACGAAACCGATATGCAAATTCTTCAAGACACGACACATTACCGCGTTTTTGAAGTTGCTGGAAACATGAGTAGTGCGCGAGCTTCTTATTTCCACAAATCACTTGGAGGTTATCATGCAGCAAAACCAAAAAGAATGCAACAACTATTTGACTATCAAATTGCCAAAAACAATAAAAACGTTTTGGATATGTTGAATATCAAATACATCATTCAAAACGACGAAAAAGGACAAGAATTTGCTACCATCAATCCAGATGCCAATGGAAATGCGTGGTTTGTTTCTAAAATTCAAACGGTGAACTCTGAAGATGAAGAAATGAAAGCGTTGGATAAATTGGATACTAAAGAAGTTGCAGTTAAATTAAAAGATATAAACGAAAAAATTCATGAACTTTCTTTACCATTTAGAAAAGACAGTTTATCAACCATCAAACTTGATTTATACAAACCCAATCATTTAAAATATAGTTCCAATAATAGTAATTACGGTTTTGCGGTTTTCTCTGAAATCTATTATAAAAACGGTTGGAAAGCTACGATTGATGGAAAAGAAGCACCAATTTACCGAGTGAATTATACACTTCGTGGGCTAGAAATCCCAAAAGGAAAACACACCATCGAATTCAAATTTGAACCACAAGTGGTAAAAACAGGAAGCACTATAGCGCTGTTTAGTTTTATTGTAATGGTATTGGTAATTATTGGTGGCATTTATTTCGATAACAGAAAAAAGACGTAATGTCAGCACCAAAAAAACTTTTAATCATCACTTATTATTGGCCACCAGCTGGTGGTCCAGGAGTGCAGCGATGGTTAAAGTTTGTCAAATATTTACCCGATTTTAATATCCAACCGATAGTTTATATACCCGAAAATCCAACCTATCCAATTATAGATGAAGGTTTGAAAAGCGAAGTTTCGGAGAAAGCTATTATTTTAAAAAATAAAATCTTTGAGCCCTATGGTTTGGCCTCTTTTTTCGGGAAAAACAAAACCAAGAAAATAAGTTCGGGAATCATTCCCAATCAAAAGAAACAATCATTTTTAGAGAAAACATTGCTTTGGATTCGTGGCAATATTTTCATTCCCGATGCGCGTCTTCTTTGGGTAAAACCTTCCGTAAAATATCTGAAAAAATACATTGAAGAAAATAATATTGATACGATTGTCACTTCCGGTCCGCCACATAGTTTGCACTTAATCGGTTTGCAATTAAAAAAAGATTTGAATTTAAAATGGTTTGCTGATTTCCGTGATCCATGGACAACCATTGGCTATCACAAAGCTCTGAAATTGTCATCATCTGCAGAAAAAAAACATAAGGAATTAGAGCTTGAAGTACTAGATTCCGCAGACACTATTATAGTTACCAGTAAAACTACCAAAACCGAATTTCAAGCCCTCACATCAAAACCAATTGAAGTCATTACCAATGGATATGATGTAGAAAAAATTGAGAGACAACCTTTAGACGATAAATTCACCTTGGCACATATTGGTTCGTTTCTTTCGGAAAGAAATCCGATGATACTTTGGCAAGCGTTGCAAGAATTAGTTTCTGAAAATGCCGATTTCAAAAACGATTTCCGATTAAAACTGATTGGTGCTACAAGTCAGGAAGTAATAGATACTATTTCTGAATTCAAGCTTAAGGATTACATTCAAAATTTGGGTTATATTTCACATCAAGAAGCAGTAGAACATCAACGCAAATCACAAGTTTTATTGCTCATCGAAATCAATTCCCAAGACACCAAAAGCATTATTCCTGGAAAGCTTTTCGAATACATGGTTTCCGAAAGACCCATTATCGCAATTGGACCAAAAGACTCTGATTTTGCCGAAATTATCGCCTCGACCAATACGGGTGTTTTTTTTACTTATGACGAAAAAGAAAAACTAAAAGCACTACTTTTGAAATATTATCTAGAATATCAAAATAAAAATTTGAATGTACATGCTGTTGGTTTGCAACACTATTCGAGGAAGAGTTTAACACAACAATTGGTTCAAATCCTAAATCGTAATTCCTAAATCCTAAATCAAACATGGGAATCGTAATTAACCAATCCATAAAAAATACCATCATTACCTATATTGGTTTTGCGATTGGAGCTGCCAATGCGTTGTTTATGTATCCCCATTTTTTAGGTGAAGAATTTTATGGATTAACGAGTTATATCTTATCCTGTGCTAATGTTATTTTTCCATTGATGGCGTTTGGTGTTCACAATACGCTGGTAAAATTTTTCTCTGAATACAAATCCGAAAAAGAAAAAACGCAGTTTCTAAGCTTTGTCTTGGTGCTTCCATTTGCAGCAATTATTCCATTAGCAATTGTGGGGACAGTTTTTTATGATGGTATTGCTCAATTTTTATCCACTAAAAACAATATTGTTTATAATTATGTTTGGCAAATACCAATTATCGGTTTGTGCATGGGTTATTTTGAGATTTTCTATGCTTGGGTAAAAGTGCACTTGCAATCTGTTTTTGGTAATTTCATCAAAGAGATTGGTTTACGATTATTAATTTCTATTTTCCTTATCTCAGTCTACTTTGGGGTTCTTTCTATCGAACAATTTATCACGGCCACGATGCTTGTCTACTTATTGAGTACGTTGATTATGTTGTTTTATGCCAACAAAGTGAAAGCAATTTCTTTTGATTTTAAATTCCCTCATAATTCGAAAGCCATACTAATCTATTCCAGTTTTATTATTCTATCCGGCAGTGTTGCCAACATGCTTTTGGATATTGATAAAACCATGCTGAACCAATATGTCAAAATTGAAAACATTGCCTACTATTCGGTAGCCATATTTATTGCTACGGTTATAGCCGTTCCAAGCCGTGCGATGCATCAAATCACCTATCCAATTACGGCAAAACTAATGACCGAAGGTAAACACGAAGAACTAAACGATTTATACAAGAAAACGGCAATTACATTGCAAATCGTTGGCGGATTGGTGCTGGTTGGTATTCTGGTTAATATCGATCAAGTATATAGTTTATTGCCTGAAAATTATCGTGGTGGTATTTTAGTTGTTTTTCTTATCGGATTGTCCAAATATTTTGATTTGGTTTTAGGAAATAACAATGCTATCATTTTCAATTCTAAATATTATAGAGCCGTTTTATTTTTAGGATTGTTTTTAGCTTTTTTTGCCATTACACTAAATAAGATTTTCATACCAATTTACGGAATTAACGGCGCAGCAATTGCTACTTTAATTTCCATTTCACTTTATAGTGTAGCCAAACTGCTTTTTGTTGTTATTAAATTGAAACTATTTCCGTTTACCTTAAAAAACATCTATGGCTTACTGATTACATTAGTGTGTTTTCTGCTATTTTACTTTTGGGATTTTAAGTTTCATGCTCTAATTAATATTGGATTGAAATCGATTTTGATTAGTATTTTATATGTGTTTTTAATCTATAAATTTCAATTATCTTCAGATATTAATAATATCATTAAAAAAACTCTAATTCAACTGAGATTATCTAGTTAATATATAAGATTTTACTTTTTTCTTAATTTATTTCTTTTAAAATCAATAGAATAAAAGCATTATATATCATTATTTATTGAAAAAAACCGCTTCATTTCTGAAGCGGTTTTTTTTATGTAATCCGAATTAAGATTAACGTTTCACTACTCTCACGGTTTGTAAATTATCTTCTTGTGCTACAACCACGTTGTAAACTCCACTTGGATAATTGTTACCTATAGATGTAGTTTCTAAATCACTTGTTCTCAATTCTATTTGCTCAATTATTCTACCGACCATATCGTACACTTTTACGTTTACTATCGATTGACTTGTAGTTTTAACATCCAACATAAAGTTATCCGCAAATGGGTTTGGATACGCCGTAGCTTTAAACGGTACTAGTACCGCTTTTGCTATTGATGGTGCTACCACACTAATTTCACAAGAATTTCCATAATCACCAAACACG
>CANHWG010000052.1 GCA_947464335.1 Flavobacteriaceae bacterium | reverse complement strand
TTTCTTTTTAAGTGTTTTAAAAAATACAATTGTATTGAGTTATTTTTTTATTTCAAATTTTGAATTAAAGTTATAATTTTCTTAGAACACGGAAGAATTACGCACAACGTTTCGCTTTTTGGAGTCAATGACGAACTTCGTAACGGGATATTTTCTGTTAAAAATAAAAATTCTTGCGAAAGAAAAATATAAATTTTGCGCATTTTCGCCATTTCTTGAAACGGCTGTTATAGGTGGTTTTTCATATCCATCATTCCATGTAGAATTCTAACAACTTCAATTTCTTTTAGAGAAACTATTTGATAGAAAATAATATGTTCACCAGTTTTAAAGCCCAAAACATTTTTTTCTACAATGTCATAAGATTTACCTTTATTCGGTTTATTTGCTAATTCCTGACACGAATCTATAAGTAACGAGTAATATATCTCTGCTTGATTCTCAGACCAAGTTTCGGTCGTATAATTCCAAATGTCACCTAAATCTTCAACGGCTTTATTAGTCAAGTAAAACTTAGCCATTCCTTTTTCTAGACTTTAGAGTTTCTAAATGTTTCTTTGGATCAAAATCGACAGCGCGCCCGCTTTCAATTCCTTCACGAATTGCATTACGCAAAACGATGATTCGATTTTCTTCTTCTTCCAAAAGGCGAAGTCCTGCGCGTAATACTTCACTAGCGTTACTGAAACGACCTTTCGAAACAGTTGATTCTATAAAACTCTCGAAATGATTTCCTAATGATATTGATGTGTTTTTTCCCATGATTTATTCATTTTTGGTAAAGTTACCAAAATTTGGTAATCAAGCAAATAGTTTCTTAGAATTTTTGTAAAAATCAACTATAACGTTTCGCCGCTAACCGACTGTTGCGAACTTCGGAACGAATTATTTTCCGTTGAAGATAAAAATTCTTGCGAAAGAAAAATGCGAATTTTGCAAATTTTCGCCATTTCTTGAAACGGCTGTTAGCAGCTGGCTTTATCTTTTATTCAGCTCAATTATATTTTTATAAATTTTTTGATAACTGTTTTGTCTTCAGAATAAACTTTCATTAAATAAATTCCTGAAGCAAAATCAGAAATGTTAACAACTTCAAAACCAGCATTTATAGTTTTGACAGTTTCTCCAAGTGAATTAAAGATTTCGATTTTGTCAACCAAATTGTTTCGAGAATCAACAAACAACTTTGATTCGGCTGGGTTAGGGTAGACCACAATTTGATTTAAACTAAAGTTTTCCGTATTAAGTTGATAATTTCTAAATTCATAATTTACAAAAATTGGATTCGAAATACGCAGATTCATGTTATTTCCTGTTCCTGAGATATAATACTGTCCGCCAGATTGAAAAAGGGAAAAAAATGCGCCTTCAAACGAGATATGTTCAGAAGAGCCACAAAGAAGCAATGTACCTGCAAAACTGTCAAATACTACAACATCATTAAATGGAAAGCTGAAAGTTCCACCAAATGAATTACATGCTCCAACTCCATTAAAGTTTGAAGTTTGTGTAAAGGTAACACGGGGTGATATTGGAGGAATTATTGCTGATACTGGATGATGTATATTATCATCGGTAGAGTAGTAATCGTATAAATACCAAGTTTGAAATAAATCAGGATTTGGGGTTTGTGAAAAACAATTTAAACTGTAAATTATCGAAATCAACCTAATTAAATATTTCATTTTCTATTATTTAAGTTACTAAATTTACGCATTTTTGGTGGGCTTGCCGCTAAGGTTCCGCCGCTTCATGAAGTGGCGACTTTTTAATAATTTGTTCTAAAGATAAGCAAAATTTCAACGTAGTAGTTTCCGGCTAAGGAAAAATAAACCAGCCATTTTGCCAAACGGGTGTTAGCAGCTGTTTTTATTTCGGTTTTGTTCCAAAATTTAACGGAAATGTATAAGACCATTTAACAAAACGGTCTTGTTGAAATCCTGGTTGCCATCTAGGTAGAGATTTTATTATTCTAATTGCTTCTTCGTTTAAAAATTCATCATCGCTTTCTATCACTTCGGGACTTTCAATTATTCCATTGCTATCTATAACAAACTTAACTTTTACTTTTCCATAATGATTTTTTGCTTTTTCTTTGTTTATATTCTTTATTAAAGCATATCTTAATGCTTCTTCACTGCCATAAAATAAGGGCTTTACCTCAGAAGTTTCAAAAAATAATTTTGATGTTTCTGCGTCTAAATCTTCACCATTATTTTTTATGATTTTAGGATTCTTACCTTTAATAAGCTTAGCATAAATTCTTTCTGAGCCCTTATAAAAAATCATGTTCCCATCGTTGGATTGACTCGCTATCAATTTTCCAAATCTATAGTATTCAATTCTTGCAGTGAGTAAATCATCAGATATGTTATAATTGATGATAATTCCTCTTTCATTATCAACAATTTTCCACAATCCAACCTTCTTATTTTCACTGTTAATTTCATTGATTTTTTCTCCTTCATAATCTATTACATTTTGTGAAAATATTTTAGAAGATAATAATATTAAAATAAGGAAATATCTCGTTTTCATTTTTTGTTTATAGGATTCGTGTAAAATAGCTGCTAACGTCTCGCAGCTACACGAGGTTTGGGAAAAAGTACACCTTTAACTTTCGGTTGAAGATTGAACTTTCAAGTACAAAACCAACTTTCAGTTGATGACCAAAACCCAAATCTCTTGTAACTGCTGTTGTGCGTTCGGCTTTATGGCACTCTAAATCCAGCACACATCCAATAGTCGCCAATATTAATTATTTTATTAAATCCAGTTTGAAAATAGCCAGTAAATGAAGTTTGAAAAGGATTTATTAAACTATTATTTATTTCTGAAATACCAATTGGTAAGCTATTTGCCCTGTTTAATGTAATATTTCTGGGGTTATTATCGTGTTGCATAACATATATTTCAATATTGTCTTTTTCAAAGTTTTGCGGATATTGTGGATAAGGTGGCAAAATTAAAGTAATGTTATTTGCATTGATAAAATATTTCTTATTAGGCAGTAAATTAACTGTAGTATTATCGCTCCAAATTGAAATATACTCATCTAATATATACTTTGCATTTTCAGATTCTTTTGAATATAACGTGTAAGGAACTGACATTAATTGATTAGTCCCAATATTTGTATAATTTGTCCCTCCAGCAGGGTCAACTTCTACCTTTAAAAACTTAGAATTTGTTCCCCAATTTATAGATGAAAAAGTACCTGTACTTGGTGTACCTTGTCCAATATTCAAGTTAAATAAACCTTGAGCATTAGTTAATTTTAAATATGTTTCTGAGTAAACAACTGTACCTGAAATAGAATTATCTAAAATACTAATCTTAACACCAACGTTTCCATTTACAACAGGACTTCCACTTGTATTAAATGCAACTGCTTGATAACTTATTCCTTGAGGAACTTGCGAATAACTTCCTATTGTAATTAATAAAGCTAATAATAAGAATAATGAATTTTTCATAAATTTAACGTTTAATGATTTTAAATGATTTAATATTTTGATTGTCTGTTTTTATTATATATGTGCCTGTTTGTAGATTAGATAAATCAATTTGATTATTAACATTATTCTTTATTTCAATTAGTTTTCCGTACAAATCGAAGATATAAATTTGTTTAACAATTTCGTTACTTAATTCAAGAAAAACTGAAGATGAAGTAGGGTTGGGATAAAATTTGAGTTCATTAGTTAATACCAATTCATTAATTCCTAATGACGTAAATTCAATTCTCGAAATAGCACCAATTATTCCAGAACTTGCATCATTTTGATTTAGCGGGATTACAAATACATCACCAACTGAATGGATAAGACTATTATTTGATATGGCTCCCGAATTAATAGAAGATATTGTTTGGCTATAAATTATTGGAATAAATCCAATGCCAAAGATAATCGTTAAAATTTGTTTCATATTCTGTTTTTAATAGGTTTATTTCGGTTTAAGCTGACGCACAACGTTCCGCCGCTTCATGAAGTGGCGAACTTTGTAACAGCATATTTTCCACTAAGATAAAAATTCTAGCGGAACGCAAACGTGAATTTACTATAAATTCGCAATCTTGCCAAACGGCTGTTAGGCGACGTAATAATGTTATTTGAATTTGATTGAGTTTATAATATCCTTTCTGAAATCATTGAATTTGTCAAATTCTTTTTCATTATTCATAAATTGAAATATGTAGATTAAATTTTTATAAGCAAATACATAGCTTTCAATTATTTTATTTTTGCCTTCTAAAGTTAATGAAATTTTGAATTTCGAAACTTTAATGTTTTGGAGGTTTATTATTTCTTCGCTAATAAGTGTCCCTTTAGTAGATTTCAAATTTCCGTCTTTAACACCTTGAAAAAGTTTCAATAAACCCGTTTCATCTATTGTTGCTAATTTATCTTTAGCTTTATTATTACTTGAACAAGTGAACACTTCGTTTTCGAATATTCCTTTTGTGTATTTTCCATTCGGCAATTCTCCTTCTTCTGTTTCTTCAAGGACATTTAAAGATATGTTCTCGTCAAATTCATATTCAAATACTTTTTGTCCATAACTACTAAAGTTTACAAGTATTAAGATTGCGTAAATAAATTTTCTCATTTTTTTTCTGTTTTTTAGTGTTCGATTTTTCTGTTTTTGCTAATTATTTAGCCTAACGTGCCGCGGCTTCACGCAGTAGCGGCAACTTTATAGTTAGTTGTAAATATATACAATTTTCCTTTTGAGTAGTTTCCGGCTAAGAAAGATAAAACCAGCTATTGCGTGAAACCGCTGTTATAAGCTGGCTTTCTTTTTTAGTTTTTCTACTTCACTAATATTTAAATAAATTTATCTATTAAGGCTTATTCTTTTTTTAGTAGCATATAATATAATAGCTGGTGCAACGAGATTACTTTTATGAGGTTTTTTAAAAAATTGAGTTGCAAAATCTCGATTAATCATGGCATTTATATTAATAAAATCATCAATTATTTTTTTTGTATAAAAATCAGATGTTTTAGCATAATAGTTAGTAAGCTTTGAAAGTTGAAATTTTATTTTTGTAGCTTCTTTAAATTTTAGCTCTATTAAATTATTGTTGTCATCATAATAGTCTTGTAACTCTAAACATATAAAAACATCTTGATTGTCTGTATTGATGTTATATTCTTCTAGATTAGTTTCTACTTTGCTTTTTGTGCCTTTTTCAATAGTTAATATTGGACTTTCAAATATTAATTCATTTAATTTTAGAGTTTGTCCACTGTAAAAATTGCCTATTTCGTTAGCAGCATAAATTTTTATTTTATAGTTAGTTTTGTATTTTACCTTTTCTACATAAAAATGCAATCCTTTGATTTGCTTATTTCTTAAATCAGATTCACGAAAGAGTAATCCATATTCTGTGTCTTTTAGAATAGAATTAGAATATCTTTTTACAAATCTACCTTTTTCACCAATTTCAATTTCATTTTGTTTTGAGTTTGAAATTATTACCTCATCTAGTTCATATTCTATTTTTTTAAGATGAACAACTTCACTTAAATTCTCTTTTTTTAACCCCGTTTCTTTAAAGTTCAACTTATTAAATGAAATGGAGTCAAAATCAATGTTCTTTGGTAATCTAGTAACGCTGTCATTACTCGTGATATTAAAAAATATAGGTTTTTTATTTGAATAAAGGGTATAGTTTACTTCACTAATGAATTCTAAAGTATCTTCATCCAAAGGAATGAATTTTTGAATTTGTCCAAAAGTTGTGAATGTAAAAAATAGTAGTAGGTATTTCATGCTTTAATTAAGGTTTTTCATTTTAACCGGGTTAAGCATTACCACTAACGTTCCGCCGCTTCATGAAGTGGCGAACTTCGTAACGGCATATTTTCCGTTAAAGATAAAAAGGTAACTATATATAACTTTACACTAAATTAAATATTTTTTCTGTGATTGAGCGATTTCATTGTTTTTTTAACTCTAAAACGTTTTGCCAACTCGGAATGCAGTCAGCGGGTGGGTGCGGTTCTCTCTTACTTTTACTACAATACATTTACAATTTGCATAGAAGTTATTTTTCAGAGACGGCTTTCAGATTTTACGGAATGGTATTTTGCAACAAAAAGCGCAGTTCGATAAGTTTCCGTTTTTTTAATCCTAATTAATTGTGTGATGCAAATATAATAAATTGTAACTTTTTGCGTTTATATATCGTAAAATATTTTTAAGGTAAAAACTACTTAAAAATTAACATTCTTTTACATGTTATTAACATGCTTTTTTAGTAACTTTGTATTAAAATAATAAATAAAATATTACAAAAAATTATGCTAAAATGCATTTCGTCGATTTTTTTAGCGTTTAATCGCTGAAAAAAATTAAATTTAATAGATTGTATCTACATTTGTAATGTCAAAAACCTAATGAAAACCATTAAAATAAATAAAGAAGCCGTTAAATCATCTGTTGCCAAAATGGTATCAGATAAAGCTACTGTACGTGCTTTCTTGAAGGGAAAAACTTCTTTTGACACATTGTCTAAAAAAGGTATTACTCTTGCCAAACCAATATAATTATAACTTCTCTGAAGAAACGCAAAGTTATCACTTTACTACAAAAGATGATATTGAATATAAAGTAGCGTTTATAATTGACCATACATTTTCTACCGTTTCTAATTTAGAAATAGATAATGTCTATCAATTAATAATTGAAAAAGTTTCGGATAAGATAGAAAAGTTTGATGCTAATGTTTCTGAAACTATAAAGGATATTGTAAGTTCGTTCTTTAATAATGAACTTAATTCTATGATTTATATATGTGATGATGAAGATGGTAAAAGCGAATTAAGATTTAATGTATTTGACAGATGGTATCAAACAAGTTCTATAAAGGATATTGTTACTAAAGTGAATAATGTTATTAAATGCACAAACAATGGTATAGATACGGTAATTTACAGTTCTCTTATGTATCACAATGACAATGTAAATAAAGAAGTTATAATTGAAATATACCAAACCATACAAGAAATATTAAACGAAAAATAAAGCCCCAATTAAGGGGCTTTATAGATTTATAAATCTAAACTAACTTGTGGATTATTATTTGGTTCGTCTTTATCGTTTTCTTTTAATTTAGGATTAAAATTTAATCCTTTTACCAAACTTTTATTAAATTTTGATAGTTTAATTTCTTTTGGTTTATCAAAATTCTCAAAATCATCGATTATATCTAATTTAATAGTTTGTCCAAAAGCTGGATATGCTTTGTCTACCATTTTTAAAAATGTATTCCAATTAAAACTGCTAACCCTACCAAGCGCAATTAAACCAGCTATATGCTCCTTTAATAAAGGATGTCCAAAATCAGGGGTTAAATGAGAATGGTGCTTATTTTTCCTTATTCCGTCTATTTTAGGATTTTTAAGTCTTAATTCTGATAAAATATTAGGCGCTATTCTCGAATAAACTAAATCATTTATGTAGTGGCCTACGACTTGTGGTTTTTTTGCAGTGTTCCCCCAATTCCAACCTTTCATTTTAAATATCATTTCAAAAAATTCGTCTTGAAAAGTTTTAACCCATTTAGTTGCTTCGTCTTGTAATGCTCTTTTTAAAAACTGTTGTAAGGTATCTTTAGCTCTTTCTTTAGCGTCTAAATATCCAGTTGCTTCATCAACTAAAGCTATAATACTGGTTTTTGCCAGTCCTTTTATTAATATATATGCACGTCTTGCTGTTTCAATTTGACTTTCGTGAATATCTCCGCTTTTTTCTAAATCTAACCAAACCTCACATATCTCAACTAATTTAGTGGCTTCTATTCCGTGAGCTAAACTTCCATTAGTGGTTTTATACTTTATAGGATTTAAAATGGCCTCTCGCAAATCCTTTGATATATAAGGGCTAAGGTTCTGTGCGCTTATCCAACGGGGCAAATTGGCCTCGCCTCTTTTTGAACCCCCTTGAGATTTACCTAAAGCCCTAACAAGTTCACTTTGGTTTAACACACGTGTTCTATTTTCATCATCTAAAACAGCACTGTCAATTAGATAATTTTCGCCAATTTCTAATTGGCCGTCATACAAAGCGTTTTTTATTATTTCCATTAGCCAATCAATTCTTTATAAGTTAAACGATTATTTGAGTTTGCAAGTAATAGATTAAATCTACTTGCTTCTGTTGTAGTTCTTGTGTTATATCTGAAAACGAATTCATCAACGTATAATTGTAGGTGTTTTTTAGATGTAAAATGATAAATACCAAATATACCTCTTTTTAATAAACTCCAAAATCCCTCAATAGTATTTGTATGCACTCTGCCATTTACGTATTGGTGCGCATTGTGTTTTACAACGCTATGGTCGTAAACTCTTTTTAGTTTACTATATCCAACCCATTCGTCAGTATAAATAGAGGCAGTTTTAGCCACTATTTCAATAATTTCAGCAGTAAGTACTTTTGCGCTTCTATCTTCGATTTTAACGGCGTTTACTTTGCCGTTTCTTTCAACCATTCCTAAAACAGTAGCTTTATTTCCTACCATTGGATTTGTTGATTTTTTATTGTTGTGCTTATTGGTTTCTTTACCACCTACAAATGTTTCGTCAACTTCAACCTCATTATCTAATTCGTTATCATTTTCAATTCCAAAACAGTTTCTAATTCTTTGTAGCATAAACCAAGCAGATTTTTGAGTAATATCTAAATCACGCCCTAATTGTAAAGATGAAATTCCTTTTTTGTGAGATGTAACAATCCAAATAGCAAGAAACCATTTTTGTAATTCGATTTTAGTGTTATCGAATAGGGTGTCGGTTTTAACGTTAAAGTATTTACCAGTATTTTTACAACGGTATTTGTTACCTTTACATTTGTAAACTTTAGATGTAGCGTCAAATGGACTAACTACGTTACCGTTCCAACGCAAAGTTTCCAAGTGGTCAATACAAGTTTGCTCATTTGGAAATGCTTTTATAAGGTCTAAAATCGATTTAAAGTCTTGATTTATCATTGCTTCTGAATTATTACATAGCAAAGATAAGTAGTTAATTACACATAACCAAATTTATTTGGTGTAAATTTGTATATAGTTACCCAATTTTCCTTTTGAGTAAATTCCATCTTAGAAAAAATAAACCAGCCATTTTGCCAAACGGCTGTTAACCCACGTTTTTTATATCAACTTGAGCACGCAACGTAACCATTAACTTTTCCAGTTTCAACTTCACACGCTAGCATCAGCTTACTTTCTGAGAAAGATTTCAAAGCAAACATTTTCAACTTCTGTTGAATTCCATTTTCAACCAACACTTTCAGTTTTCTACTTCCGCCAACAAATTCCAGCTTCCATTTCAGATTTCTACTTCGGGTAAATTTTCCAAGTTTTACTTTTCGGATAATTTTCTGAAGAAACATTTTCAAACGTGTTTTAAAACGGAAACCAAAATATTCAGCTAAATTCCAATTGAAAAATTCTGGCAAAAAATGTGGGTTAACGTCCCGCCGCTTCTCGTCAGTTGCGAACTGCGGAACTGCGTACTTTCTGCTAAAATAAGATTTTCCGTTGGAAAATCGACAACCGGCTTAAGCAAAATTCGCAATTGCGAGAAACGGCTGTTATGTGTTCGGGCGTTGAGTTTCATTATCACTCAACTTTGGTCAACTTAATACTGTCTGTTGAATTTCTAAATCCATACAGATATTCTTTTTTGATTCTATATTCTGTTGAGTCTGTTGTTAGATAAAAGCCATCTTTTTTTCTGCAGAATTTTCCATCCAAGAAACTTGTCGATGAACCAGGATTCGTACTTTCACTTATGCTGAAAGTATTTTCAAGTTTAAAATGTGTTATTTCAAAAACAGTATCATTTTCCACAAACTTCCAGCTTTCATATCGTAACTCTTGATGCCTTTCGATTCCATTTATAAATAGGAAATACATTAAAACTGCGGAAATAAATGAATTGATTACGAATAATTTAGAGTGTTCTCTTTTTGCAAAATAGAATATTAACGCTATAATTAGATTTATAATAATAACCACTGGTATTACAATAACTAAAGCAATCGAAACACTTGGGTCAGGATCATTTGATTTAACCCAAAACCAGATAATAATAAAATCAATTATTGTAAGTAGAAACAGTTTAATAAATAACTTCATTTGTCTTTTTTAGCAGATTTTTGAGCCTGACACATAACGTTTCGCGGCTTCACGAAGTGGCGAACTTCGTAACCGCTTATTTTCTGTTAAAGATAAAATTTCTTGCGGAAAATAAACGTGAATTTACCACAAATTTCGCCATTTTGTGAAACCGCTGTTGTGCGTTCGGCTTTTTATTACGGTAAAAGGAAAAATCTCCAACCGCTCCAATATTCACTATAATTCTCTTTAAAACTTTTCAATTCACTTGATTTTGGTAAATTTTTATTGCTTGCAAATTCGTTGTATTCTTTTTCAGTTTTAAATTCTTGCAATTTTTCAGTGTCTAAATCATAAATGAAATATGAATTTTTATAATCATAGAATCCGCTATTTAAGTTTCCACATATCATATTATTTTCTACTTTAAATTGAGTTGATTCAATGTCGTTTCCTTCGCTACTTTCTATTCCATTTAATCTTCCATATTCTTCCCAATTTATATTACTTATTTCTTTAGTAAAACTTACAGGAATTCTTGCGCTATCTCCAAGTCCGTGATTTCCATATGGAGTAAACATATAAAATAATAGAGATAATGAAATGTATAGCCAAAGTGTTTTTTTAGATTTTAGCCACTTTTTAATCCATTCGGGCTTTTTGCTTTCTGGAATAATTTTATAGATAAAATATAAAATTGTTGAATAAAAAAAGCCTAAAATAGTGATTTTTAAAAGCTCAAAAATAAAATGACCTAATACTTCCATTTATTAATTATTATTTTTTGCGTTTCGTTCGGATAAGCTGACGCACAACGTTCCGCCGCTAACCGACTGTTGCGAAGCCAGCGAACTGCGTACTGTCTGCTAAGATAATAGTTTTACGTGAAAAACAGACGTGAAACCACGAAAATCCAGCAATAGCGGTTAACGGCTGTTGTGCGTAGTGCTTTAACTTAATCTTTTTATATAAAGAAAAGGACTTAATTCAATTTCATTATCTTTAGTTGAAAAATATTTCACTTTATCTTCTTTTATTACTTCATTATTTTTTGTCAAACGTAAATTCCAATTTCTATTACATGGATAAAGAATTGGCTTTGAGAATTCTAAATTTTCAGTTTCAATTTTCCACGTCCATTTCGGTTTTGTATTATTTATTTGATAAGGTTCCAAATCCCACAACTCTAATTTATTTTCAAAATCATTTTCACTAGGCATATTAATTTCTATTAGAGGTTTGAAATATGTTAGTTCTGATTCTGAATATCCTCTGTTTGGAAATTTGATAAAGCCCATTTTTTTCCAAAATTTTTCAGATGAAACCGGAGAGCAAAATAATTTTACAGCTATTAAGTCAATACTTTTGAAATATTCTGCAACTTTATCATAAAACAACTTTCCGAATCCTTTTTTTCTGTAATTAGGCTCAATTTCCATAATATCAATTGATGCGTACAACTCACAATTTGTCCATGTCATAAAACCAATAATGGAATCGCTATTTTGAAAAATTATTAATTCTTTATTTTGAAAACTATTTTCAATTACATTCCAATTGCAATAAAATCCTTGTTTAGTTTTTCGATTTTCTTCTATGAGCCAAGTCTTAATTTTATTAAGATTTTCTATAGTTGGATTTGTATTAATTTCAAAAGTTGAATTCATTTCTACGGTTTTGGGAGCATTACGCACAACGTTCCCCCGCTTGGCGAAGTGGCGACTTTTTTACTAATTTGTTCTAAAGATAAGCAAAATTTCAACTTAGTAATTTCCGACTAAGAAAAACAAAACTAGCCATTGCGCCAAACGGCTGTTATGCGTTCGGTTTTTTTTAATTGCAATATTCCATTTCCATTTCCATTTTCACTTTCCATTTCCATTTCCATTTCCATTTTCATTTCCATTTTCATTTTCATTTCCATTTCTATTTTCACTTTCCATTTCTATTTTCAATTGCAAATATCTCTTAATTACTAACATTAATGAAATTGCTATAAATAATCCGCCAACTATAAAAAACCATTTTGGCTTTTGAGTTTTGTCTTCCATCGGAGCAAAAATTATTACGCTTCCAATTAGAAATATCAGTAAACTTAATCCAATTCTATTATAAACATTACCAAATATTAAATTTAGAAATTCCTTTCCGATTTCTTTTAAAACTTTCTTCGGAAAATTAGATTTTCTTTTCATGAGAATTTGATTTTTTTCGCTTTACGAAACTGACGCATAACGTTTCGCCGCTAACCGACTGTTGCGAAGCCAGCGAACTGCGTACTGTCAGCTAAGATAATAATTTTACGTGAAAAACAGACGTGAAACCACGAAAATCCAGCAATAGCGGTTAACGGCTGTTAGCAGCTGGCTTTATATTTTAACATCTTTGCTTTCTTTTTTAACGACTTCTTTTTCTAATTCTTTGACTAATAATTCAACTAATAGAGTTTTTAAATCAACATAATTTATTGTTAGACTAGTTTCATAAATTATTAAATTTCCCTTTTGCCAAACTGTATTATAATTACTAATTATTCCATTATCAACAAGTGCTTTTTTTAAACTTTCGTTTGTTGATTCTTCATATTTTTCTTCAATTTTATCTTTTAACCAATTTGGTCTTTCAATTGAATAACCACTATTTTTCCAATCTTCTGAAGCTAAAATGTTTAATTGCGATAATTCACCATTTTTATTGTAAATCGGTTCTATAAAATATCTTCCTTGACCAGTTATTGTTTTTCCTTCACTTTCAGCAGAAATACTTGTTTTAAAAGTATATCCAGCTCCAAGATCAAATTCACCTGCAATTGATGTAAAGCCATTTGAGTTTGAAAAAGTGATAGTTTTACCTTCACTTCTAATTTTTTCTATTTGTTTTTTAAAATCTGATTTCTTCATTCCAATAATAAAGCCAAGAAATAAAGTGTCTTTCGATTGCGATGTAGTTTTTATTAAGCTATCCAAAACAGTTTTGTTAGCATAGTCTAAATTCTTTTTGACCGGAACATTTGTCGATTGTTTGCACGAGATTAATAAAATAAAAGACAATAATATTGTAATAATATTTTTCATAAATTTTGGTTTTTAGTATTTCGTGGTGAGCTTGCTGCTAACGTTTCGCAGCTTGGCGAAGTGGCGGATTTTGAAGCACTTACTTTCAATTTAGAACTAAACTTCTTTTGAAAACCAAATGTTCAATTTAGCACTGAACCCGCCATTTTGCCAAACTGCTGTTACCTGCTGGCGTTCTTTCTTTCGTAATTATTCTTTTATCAGTTTTTGAGTTTGTTGGTATTGTCCTTGTTTGATTGTAGCTATATAAACTCCGTTAGTTAAATTAGTAATATCAATGCGATTTTGATTTTTAGTATTTATTAAAATTTGTCCGAGTAAATTACTAATTGTAACTTCAAATAGGTCATTTTGCGAAATATTTAAATTTAATTCTGTCTTTGCAGGATTTGGATATATTTTAATTTCAGTTTGATTTGTTTCTTCTTTTACACTAAGTAGAGTATTGCATAAATTATGTGAATTAAAAAAGTTCCATAGTTCCACACTTGCTTGAATATCTTCGTTTGTTTGCCCAGCTATAATTTCATAAGAAGGAATTTCAACACCTGGCCAAGTATGACCGCCACCGTTTATTCTGTAAAAAGAAATATTTGAATTACAAAAGCAGTTTGTATAATTAAAAACGGTTACGGTTGAATTTTCTGTAGGATCAATGTCAGGAAGATTTATAGGAGGACTAGTTGTTAAACAATTGTTGTTCATTTTCCAGAAATTAACCAAGGTCTCCATACTTACTATTGGATTAGGATTACTGTTCATTACTCCACCAGTATAAGGAACTAATGGGTCATCAGTTCCCATTACAAACATCATAGGAATTGCTCTTAAGGGATTGCAATTTGCAAAAAGTGTAGTATCCATAATACTACCCAAACTTGC
This sequence comes from Flavobacteriaceae bacterium, assembly GCA_947464335.1. Classification (GTDB taxonomy): domain Bacteria; phylum Bacteroidota; class Bacteroidia; order Flavobacteriales; family Flavobacteriaceae; genus Flavobacterium. Next base: position 3,700 of record CANHWG010000052.1, on the reverse strand, counting down.
CATTGCGGCAAATCTCTGATTAAGTTGGCACGCCAATCTCTGTGTCATAAAGCCTCCATTAGAAAAACCACAGATATAAATTTTATTAGTGTTTATAGAGTAGTTTGCAATTAAATAATCTAAAAGTTTATCTATAAAACCTACGTCATCAATACCTGCAATATCTGCGGAAGTTCCTCTTCCGTCTGCCCATGAAAAACCTCCAGAAGGCACCACACCATAACCTTCGGGGTAAACAGCTAAAAAGCCATTAGTATTTGATACCGAATTTAAATTAGTAAAACCTTGTGCACTATTCATATTTCCACCACCACCGTGTAGCATTAAGACTATTGGCACAGGAGTTAAATTAGTAAAACCTGTTGGTGTATGAATTATAAAATTTCTTTGATAAGTTTGGTGAACAAGACTACTCACTATATTGGCTTGTCCAAAAGACAAATTACATAAAAAAGTAGTAAGTGCTATAAGTATGTATTTTTTCATCATTTCTTTTTAAATTATTAGACGCTCAAAACCGACAAAAGTTTAATAGTTGTATTTTCGTCCAATACGCTTGCAGGTAACGTTCCGCAGCTTTGCGAAGTGGCGGGTTGTTAAATTGTTTATTGTAAAGATATCAAATTTTCTACTTTCATTATTCCGACTTTGTAAAACTAAACCAGCCATTGCGCGAAACTGCTGTTATACGACGTTTTTTATTTTTCCATTTAATATTTCGAGTAGATTCTGCTGTTTAATATTTAGGAAATCTGTTTGAATAGAATATTGAGAGTTCGCTATTGGTTTACTTATTTTGCTAAGAAATTTATAGAACCAGATATTTGTATAATTTTCTGTTGGCTTTTTGAGCTCAATAAATATTTGTCTGTTTGTTTTTATTCCGCGATAATAATTATTAACGATAAAAAATGATTTGATATTCTCTATTTCTATGGTTTTAGACGAAGTTAAGACACTATGAATTACTATTTGGTTATTTGTAATTGTTAAAAGTGGTTTTTTTCTTGTCAATAATAAAATTGATAAAACAATTCCAAATGAAAATAAGAAAAAACCTAAAATAAGAATTACGCTTTCAAAAGTTTTTTCTTCAAAATCGATCATTTTGTCGCCGAGAAATATTCCGCCAACAACAAACGTTGAAGATATAAATAATAGTAAAAACGATGATAATTTGTTTGTATAAAAGTTTAATTCTTTCAAGTCAATTTTTTGTTTAATTATTTAAAGTATGAATTTTCTACGGTTGTCCCAAAATGTCGTATAACGGTTTCGGGCTTGGCGAAGGTGGCGATTTTCACCACAAATGTTGATGCGGAGAACCAAACTTTGATTAACCACAAATGTGTCTGCGGAGCACTGAACCGCCACTTTTGCCAAACCCGTGTTATGTGCTGGTTTTCTATTGCTCATTGCTTTGTGAGTCAATTCTTTTGTTTATGTACTCTGTTTGTTTTCTGTATGAAAGTAAAAAAAGGAAAATTAAAGATAAAAGTCCAATTATAGATTTTGTTGTATTACTTAGTTCAAAAAACTTAGGTGTACTTTCATAAATTACAATTGTCAACAGTATTATTAGCATTGATAAAAATGTCCGATACATATTGTTGATTTCTGAAAACAGTTCAATTTTATCATCATTCTTTGATGCGGTAACGAATTTCTTATAATTAGAAAACTTTACTAGTTTGATTTTTTTGAGAAGAGGTTCGACAATTAACGACCCAATTCTGCTTATAATCATTCCAATGAAGTAATATAAAAATGCACCTATGAGAACTTCTTCAATAACTAGGTTAAAAGAAGTAAAATATCTAAGTAATATAACAAAAATAATTCCTGGTAAAAGGTAATTGAAAATGTTATATGTTGATAGCTTTTGAAGTATATCTTTCATGATTTATTCTTCTACTTGATTATTGAATGGAAGTGGAGTTACTGCTACCCAACCTTCTCTGGCTGGATAACCCCAGTGTTTGCATTTTGTCTGACCATTTGTTGCAATAACTTTTACACCTCGTCTAATAAATGCATTTGTAACAGATTTTTTTGGATGTTCAGGACAGTCTTTTGAGGTATTAATAAAAGCCGTTTTGTTAGGAGCAGAGCCTTCTGGCAATTTTGGTCCTAATAATTTATCCAACAAACTTGGTGAAACATTTCTTCTTCCACCGTGGTGAGGCATTTGTATAAATTTGCAAGTTTTTAAGTCAACTCCTCTTGATAAAGCATAATCATATGCTTTGTTCAAACTTTTAAGTCCTGCATCAGCAGTAAATAGTACATTAAAGTTGTTAGGAAGTTGACCAAATAAAACTACACTGCTTTCATTCTTATCAGAAGTTTGACCGTCTTCAGTCAATGTCTCAATATTCCAATTTTCAAAAACTGTCTTTATTGCATCACCAAATTTTTTAACAGCTTCTCCAATAAAAGTAGATTTGTCCGATGCTGGCATATTATTAAAGCCTTTTATTAGTTCAGTATACCAATCAGAATGAGGAGACAGGACATAAAAGTGACCTATTTTTTTACCTTGAAATGGTTCGATTACTTGAATACCTTTTTTATTAGCCATTTCTTCAAGTTCTTTAGCAATCTTAAGAGAGTCTTGTAGCCTATTGGTTAAACTGTTAACAGTTATTCTATTGTCGATAATATCATCAATGATTTTGTGAGCATGTTCCCAAGGCTTATGCATCCATAATTCTTTTACTTCAAGTTGTTCCATAACAACTGTTAGTCCTGAAATGTGGTCTAAGTCAGGATGTGTGTTAATTAGGTAATCTACCTTATTTGTTCCATAATGTAATTTAATATGGTCAACCAAATTTTGCCCAGATATTTTGGTTCCACCGTCAATGACATAAATTGTTGTAATGCCATTTTCAACAACTCGAATGGAAATTGCATCTCCATTTTTCTTTCCGCTGTCAACTGGAATAAAGTCTATTTCATAACCTGAATTTATCATTTTGTTTGTGTTTTTATTTTAGGTGTCGTCATTTAAACTAGCACATAACGTTTCGCCGCTACTCGTCAGTTGCGAACTTCGGAACGAATTATTTTCTGTTAAAGATAGAAATTATTGCGAAACGCGAACGTGAACTCACAACAAAATTCGCAATTGCGAGAAACGGCTGTTGGCAGCTGCCTTTTCTTTTTCTTCGGCTCCATTTTCGGTTTTAATTTAGCTTTCCACTTTCTGTTAAGTGCCTATTTCACTCATGCGGAAGGCTTGTTCATTTTGGCGGATGTCTTATTTATTTTAGCGGATGCTTGTTTCAATTTGGCGGATGTCTTATTTACTTTGGCAGGTGTCTTGTTTACTTTGGCGGAAGGCTTGTTTATTTTGGCGGATGCTTATTTCACTTTGGCGGATGTCTTGTTCATTTTGGAGAAAGGCTTATGCAGTTGTGCATAAGCCTTGTTTAGTTTTGCTTTTGTTTTCATTTTTTAATTCACTTTAGTCAACACAATATTATTTGGGATGCTGTGAACTGGTTGCCCTAAGTAGGTTTGAGAATCATATCTTTGACCTTCAAAAAAGTTTAAACTGAACTTAATTTTATTATTATCTAGCGGATGTTTTGTAATATCACAATCAGTAGGCATTGGAGTTCCTCCTGGAATCCATACTTCTGTATTAAATGGATCTTTATAAAGAGTTCTTGTTAATCTACCATAATCCATAATT
>CANHWG010000051.1 GCA_947464335.1 Flavobacteriaceae bacterium | reverse complement strand
CTGAAGCTGGTTGTGCCTTTCCGAAATAATAAGCCAATCCCATTTTTCCCATCGTAAACAGTAAACCGGTGACTAATGAACCGAGCCAAACGTGTTTCCATTGGATTTTTGCATCGGGTAAAATTTTGAAAATCATGCCAAATAAGGCAGATATTACCAAAAGTGAAATGATAAAATTTAGCAATCTATAAATATCAATCATCAATTGGGAACTTTCAAAATGAATGTAATTGCTAATCGCCACCAATGCTGTTGAGATGACCAACGAAATTGTCAATAAAAATGCTATGGCTAAAATTAACCCGAAAGAAAAAAGTCGGGCTTTTAGTATTCGCCACATTCCGTTTTGTGGTTTCGCTTTTACATTCCAAATTAAGTTTAATGTTTTTTGAAGTTCAACAAAAACTCCAGTGGCACCAACTAATAAAATTGTTATGCCAACTATTGTTCCCCAAGTGGTCGATTTTTCGGTGGTCGATTTAGATAAAACCTCCTGAATTTGCAAAGCGGTTTCGGAACCAATTGTAGCTGATATTTGATTTATTAAATTTTGATTTACAACATCTTGACCAAAGAAATATCCTGCTACAACGATAATTAAAACCAATAATCCTGGAATGCTAAATATGGAGTAATAAGCAATAATGGCACTTTGTCTGAACGGATCTTTCTGGTACCATTCGATGAAAGCGGTAGTAAAAAGTTGCCCTAAATCGTTTATTTCAAAAAATTTCATTTTTTTAGTTTTATTAATTTTTTGATTTTCTCCAGAAACACAATTTCATTTTTAGTGGTTTTAATCTCACCTATCAAAAAGCCATATGGTTTTAGAGGTTCTATATGATCGCAAACAATTTTAAAAATCGCGGTTAACGGAATGGCAAGAATAATACCTGGAATTCCCCAAAGTAGCTCACCTAAAACCAAGGCAATAATGGTAAATAAAGAATTTATTTTTACTTGAGGGCCAAGAATTAAGGGTTCTAAAATCCAACCTTGAATTAATTGCACCATTGCATATACCCCAATAATTTCTACTACTAATGTTGCATTGGCTCCATGAAGAGCTGCAATAACTGCCGTTAAAAGAGTTCCCGTTATATTTCCGATATAAGGCACTATTTCAAGCAAACCGCAAAGAATGGCAAAAAAAAATGCGTTTTCAACTCCGATTAAACGAAATCCTATTCCATACATAATCCATAAAAGAAAAATCATTTTTGAAAGTCCAAGTAAATATTGTTGCGAAATGCCAGCGGCTTTTTGAATTACGTCTTCCATATTTACTTTTCCTGAAGTAGGCGAAATTTTCAACAAGAAAATTTTGATATGATTTCGATAATAAAGTAGAAACACAAAATACACAAGAACCAATAACAAACTTGTTACAATATAAGTAATAGAGTTAAACATAGATTGCATCACATTTGAATAGGAAGGTTGTTCTTTTTGGATGATTTTATATTGCTCCTCAATAGTAATATTTAGATGATTGAAGATATACTCTTGAATTTGTGTCCCTAGTATAATTCCTTTTTGTTTTATACTAACCATATCATTAAACAATTCTGATATTTTGTAACCCAATACCGAAACCAAAATTACTATAACGACTAATAAACCTAAGAGCGAAAGCAGTACGGCAAATCCTTTGGGTATTTTTTTTAATTCTAGCCAATTGCAAAAAGGCAAAAATAGAGTTGCCAAAATGCCCCCAATACACAAAGGCATCAAGAAATCTTTGGCCAAATAAATTCCTGTAATTAGTAAAAAAACAACTAATAGCTTTTTTATTACCGACGATAATGTTGTGGTCATAATGTAAACAAATTTAGATTACATTCTCTCCATGTACCAGTTCAATTCTTTTTCGATTTTTTGGTATTTGAAGATCGTTTCGATTGCTTTTTTTAATCGTACAAATGCGGTTTCTGATTTGACAACATAATCAAATGCTTTGTGATGCATACAACTTATGGCTACGTCGATTTTGTCTTGGGCAGAGAGCATGACAACGGGGATTTCGGCATTGAATTCCTTAATTTTATCGAGCGTTTCAATGCCGTTCATAGCGTTTTTCACAATGCCATCGAGTAGAAAATCGAGTATGACAACATCGGGTTTGTGGGGCAAACTGGCTAAACAAAGTTCTCCTGTTTCGAAGGTTTCGATATCGAAATCGCCATGATGCAGAAATTCGATTTCTAGTGATTTTAGAAATACAGCGTCATCGTCAACGAGGAATAATTTAATTTTTTCATTCTTTTTCACAGTTCTTTTTAATTTAAATTAGTGAGTTCAATTTCGAGCTCTTTACAAGTTTGCAGGCATACGTTTTCGAGTTCTAGTACTAAATCGGACAATTCGCTACTGAGTTCGATAGTCAGTGCATAATTTTGAATTTTTCTAGCCATTTCGGTGACATTAGGATTCAATCCCATGATAGTAAATGAAGGCAACATTTTATGAATAGTGGCATTCAAGAGCTTCCAATCTTTGTCATGGAAACTTTGTTTCATAGTTGTAATTAGCGTTGGAGTTTGTTTTAGGTAGGAATTAATGAGTTCGGATATGAGTTTAGGATCCGACTTGGTGATTTGAAGTAAATAGGTCATATCTACATATTTTACTTTTTGTGTTACAATGTCACCTATCCTATTTTGTTGGATGATGATAACGGGCTTTTTTATAAGTCCAATGAGTTTGCTGTATAACAAACGTTCGTCTACAGGTTTTGAAATGTAATCGTTCATTCCAACTGCTTTGCACTTGGCAACGTCTATAGTAGTCACATCGGCAGTTAGAGCAATGATAGGAATGTTAGATTTTAGAGTTTTTCGAATATATTCTGTGGCAACAAAACCATCCATTTCGGGCATTTGTAAATCCATTAAAATAATATCGAATGATTTATTTTTTAATTTTTCGATTGCAATTTTTCCATTGGCTGCAATTTCACATTCAAAACCAAAATCATCTAACAGTGTTTTCATTAATAGCTGATTGAGTTCCATATCTTCAACAACTAGAATTTTAGTGTCTTTACTATCGGTGTTCAGTTCTATAATTTCGGGTTCGAGCACGGCATCGGCTGTTGTTTTTTTGAAGTTTAAAGTAAAACTAAACGTTGATCCTTTACCAAATTCACTAGCAACATCGATTGTTCCGCCTTGCGCTTGAACGAGTTGTTTTACTATAGCAAGACCTAAACCAGTACCGCCAAATATTCTGGAAGTGCCGCTAGTAGCTTGTTGGAAATTCTCAAAAATCTGTTCTATCTTTATTTCTTTAATCCCAATACCTGTATCAGATACTGAAAATTTTATTGTCACCTCAGTTTCATTTTCAGAAACTAGCTTAACACGCATCGTTATTTTTCCTTGATGAGTAAATTTTACGGAGTTACTCACTAAATTTAAAATAATTTGATGCAAGCGAACCGGATCACCTACTAGAACTTCGGGTATTTTTGTGTCATAATCGGTGACTAATTTTAAATTTTTCTCTTGTATTTTTGTTTCAAACAAATGCAACATAGCTTTGATAGACAAATGGAGTTTGAACGGTGTTTTTTCGAAAGTCATTTTACCTGAATCTACTTTTGCCAAATCAAGAATATCATTGATTAAGACAATCATAGCATCACCACTCATTTTGATAGCCACTAAATATTCTTTCTGTTTGGCAGTAAGTTCGGTTTTTAGCACCACTTTGGTAAAACCAATAATAGCGTTCATCGGTGTGCGTATTTCATGACTCATGTTGGATAGAAATTGTTGTTTCGATTTGACTGCTTCTTCGGCTTTAACTGTTGCGTTTTCAGCTGTAACTTTTGCCTCTTCTGCAGTAGTTGTGGCTAATTCTGCAAAGACTTTTGCTTCGGTAAGTGCTTTTTCTAGTGCTTTTTGTTTGGTTATATCTATACTTATAGCAACATATTGGTAGGGAATTCCTTCATCGTCTAAAAAAGGCACAATAGTCATATTTAGCCAATAATAGTTTCCTGTTTTATCTTTATTTCTTATCTCACTTTGCCATACTTCTCCTTTAGAAATTGTATTCCAAAGTGTACTCATAAATATTGGAGGATGAAAAGAGGAATTTACCAATCTGTGATTTTCGCCTATCAATTCCTCGTATGAATATTTAGAAATGGTTACATAATTTTCGTTAACAAATAATATTTTGCCATTTTTATCGGTTATATCAACTATGGTCGAGGCATCGAGTGCCAACTTATAATCGGTTACTTCTTTAAGAGATTGTAATAATTTTTTCTCCGCCATTTTCTGTTCTGTTACATCACGTGCCACTACAACTGCGCCAATAACTTGATTGTTTTCATCCTTATACACTGAGCCATTAAAAAGCACATCGGTTAGTTTATGGTCTTTGATAACCAAAGGATAATCAATTACAAATCCTTTAGAGAAAACTTCTTCGTATCCTTTTCTTGCCTTTTCAGGTTCGGTAAAATATTTTATAAAAACAGAACCAATTAATTCATTTTTGGGAACATCAGTAGCATTTACAGAAGCTTGATTAGTATCGGTTATAATGCCTTCTTTGCTGATGGTGAATAGCGGGTCACGGCTCGCTTCAATGATGCTGAGTGAATATTGCGCTGCCTCTTTTTGGTATTTATTAAAAGATACAAGCTCTAAATTAACTTTGTGATGATTTTTGAAAATGTAATAAATGAAAACGAGTATAGTTAACACTAAAACAAAAAACAACATCAATAATATATTGGCTGTATTAATACTGTTGCTATTTTCTTGTTTTTGTTTATTGAGTAATCCAATTTCTACACGATTGATGGCATGGATGTTATCCCGAATAGAATCCATAAGCGCTCTTCCGTGAAGTAGCGTTTTCATTTCAAAATCCTTGTTATTTTGGTTTTTGTTTTCGATTAATGAGGTCGCCAGTTCAATTCGTTGGGCAATTAACTTTTTTAATTCTTTGATTCGTACTTGCTGACTCGGGTTATCTTTGGTCAGCGTTTGTAGTATTACTATATTTTGATTTATTTTTTGATGGCTTTGATCATAGGGTCGCAAAAATTCATCTCTGTTTGTTAAAATAAAACCTCGCATGCCCGTTTCGATGTTAACGATATCTAATAGAATTTCACTGTTTTTATTAATAATACTATTGGTGTGGTCTACTTGTTTTTCGGTTGATAGTACTTCTAATGAGTTGAAGTAAAAAAACGCAAAAAGTAGTGCAATCAAAACAATAGCAAAATAATAAAAGAGCGTATTTTTTTTTTCTAATGTGAAAGACATAGTTTATTGTTTACCATTATGACTCATCTTTTGTGGTTCGAACCAAACTTATACCGGTGCTAAAAAACAAGATTCCTAAAACTCCAAAAGTGACCAGTAATTTGGTGTCATAAATACCTTGACCTTTTTGCATAAATAGCACTGCGGTAAATATTAGGCCACACATACCCAGCAGGATTAATAGTGCTCCAAAAATTCGTTTGATGTTCATAATTAACGATTTAAATTTCTTCAATTGGGCTTCTCCTTTTGTCTTTGAGTTGTTTGAAATGGGTTGGAGAAAGTCCTGTTACTTTTTTAAATTGTGTTGATAAATGCGCTACACTGCTGTAACCCATTTTCCAAGCGATTTCGGTTATATTATGTTCCCCATAAATGATGAGTTCTTTGATACGCTCTACTTTATGTGAAATGATAAAATGTTCAATGGTTATGCCCTGTACTTCAGAAAAGAGATTGGCTAAATAGGTATAATTGTGATTGAGTTTTTCACTTAAAAAATCTGAAAAATTAATTTTTATTGATTCTTCCGTGTGATGCACCATTTCAATGATAATGGTTTTTATTTTTTCGATCAGGATGGCTCTTTTATCATCCATCAATTCGAAACCAGTTTCTAATAGATTAGCTTTGAGCAGTTGTCTTTTTTCGGAATTGATGTTTTCCATAATTTCGACCACTCCAAGATCAACAAAAATAAAGTGTAATCCAAGTTTTTTCAATTCGCTTTTAACGGCTAATTTACAGCGATTACTTACCATATATTTGATATAAAGTTTCAAAATTATCCCGTTTAGTTTGTTAATTCAAAATTGGGATTATTTGATAAGAAGCTGTTGTATAATATAGTAGAAAAGTTATATAATTCCGATATTTTCTAGTGTTGTTCTTTTTTTATTTCGTAGCTGTTTAAAAAAACTTGGCGTTAAACCTGTGACTTTTTTGAATTGTTTTGACAAATGTGATACGCTGCTATAATTGAGCATATATGAAATTTGAGTAAGGTTTAACTCATCGTAAATCAATAGTTCTTTTACTCTTTCTATTTTATGAGCAATGATAAAATGCTCTATCGTAATTCCTTTAACCTCTGAAAACATTTTAGAAATATGGGCGTAGTCGTGTCCTACTTTTTGACTAATATAGTCAGAGTAATTGACTTTGGGTATTTCATCAGTATAATGTACCATTTCGATAATCACATTCTTAATTTTCTCAATTAGAATTGATTTTTTATCTTCCATGAGTTCTAAACCTGCTTTTAATAAATTAGTTTTAAGTTGTTCCCGTTTTTCTATAGTCAACTCTTCCATAATCTCTACAAAACCCAAATCAAGAGTAACATAATGAATGCCCAATTTATTTAAAGCAGCTTTAACTACCATTTTGCAACGGATACTCACCATATATTTGATGTATAGTTTCATAGAGGCAAAATTTAATTTTTTAGTGGAACTAGTTTTACACTACAGATAGTTACAGCTACCAATAATGTAATGTTTAATCCTCATAACCACTTTTAATTATGGTTGAAATCATTTTAAATTGCACATTGGCAATGAAACAATGTTTGGCATGAGCAGGAATGATAATTCCTTGTCCCAGAGTAAGTTTATGTAGTTTATCGTTGATAATGATTTCGGCAGTACCATCAATAATTTGTATATAATTATCAAAAGGTGCTATTTTTTCGGCTTGCTCTTCACCCGCATCAAAGGAAGAAGCGGTTATATTTCCTGTTGTTTTTTTGATAATTGTTTTGCTTAATACAGCATTTGGAATGTATTGTATTATTTCAACAATAATGTGTGACTTTTCTTTTTCAATTTCTTGGATATCCATTTATTTTGGAATTAAATTGCATTTTTTATTCAAATATCATATAAAGAGATAATCTTGACAAAAGCACTTCCATAACAAAGATGAGGATAATAATTAATTAAATGAGTTAATATTTTTAAAAATAAGGTATATACTTTAATAGATTTTCTTACAGAAGTAAGAGAAAGATATGAGATTAAAAGGAATATTGCCAGTAGCAGTTATGAATAAAGTTGTTAGAATTAAAAAATCTTAAATTGTAAATATTGATTCTGGATTACTAACGGGATACCATTATACGAGATACTCAAGCAAAGGAAACTCTAAAAAGTTCCTTCGTCACTTTTTTATATTTTTTTATATCTAAAAACAATTTCAAATTGGGATTTTTGTAATTTTTTGCCATAAAAAAAACCGAAACGAAAGTTTCGGGTTTTTCTTTGCGGAGAAAGAGGGAACAAAACAACTTAATTGTTAATTAACTCTAAATAACTGAATTAGAATAAAAAACCTTGTTAAGTTAAGTATTTAAAGGGTTTTTAATAAAAAATAAAATTAATTTGTATTAGGTTGAATTAGTATAAATTCGCTTTTCGTCGGACAAATGTCGGACAAAATATTTTTTTATAATAATTCTACTATATATATTTGTCGTAACTAAAATATGAAATATGGCAACGATAAAATATTCGATTAGAGGAAATAATAACCCATCAAAAATATACATCCGATTTGTTGCAAATAGAGAAACTGATATTAAATTGGCAATTCCGTTAGTTATCAATCCAGCTTATTTTAATAACGCAAGTGGTAAAATACGGAAAGTCTCCCAGTTTGCTGAAAGAGACAATTTGCAAAATGAATTAGACACTTTAGAATCCTATATAATTAGCAGATATAATAAAAGTGGTACAGGTTCAGATATAGTTAATAAAGACTGGCTAAACGATTGTCTAAACACCCATTTTAATAAAGCCGAAAAAACAGATAACAATTTCATTCTTAATTATTGCGACCTCTATGTAGAAAAACTGGAGTTAAAAACCAATGACCGAACTGGAGAACTCGGAACATCTAAAGCAACAGTTACAAAATACAAAACAATAAAATTAAAAATACAGGGATTTCAAGAGTATAAACGCCATAAGTATAAATTGTCTGAAATTGATTTGAAGTATAGAAATGATTTTCTTAAATATTTACTTGAGGTAGAAAAGTTAAGCAGAAATACGGCAGGGCGTTATATTAAGTTTTTAAAGACCATTTGTTTAGATGCTCAAAAGTCAGGCTATACCGTTAGTCCACAGCTTCAACAAATTAAAGGGTTTAGTGTTCAAATTGATAAAATTTATCTTAATTGGGATGAATTAACGGAAATCGAAAAAGTTGATTTGAAACAGCCGCATTTACAAGATGCAAGAGATTGGCTCTTGATTGGTTGTTATATCGGTCAACGTGTTGGAGATTTATTGCAATTAACAAAGCAGGATATTAAGCAAATAGGCAATTTAGATTTTATAGAACTTATCCAACAAAAAACTAAAAAGAGAGTTTCCATACTTGTACACGATAAAGTAAGAGCAATTTTAGATAAAAGAAATGGGAACTTCCCACCTCTTTATAGCAAAAACATCGAAAGTTCAAAAGCTAAATTTAATTTATACATCAAGGATGTTTGCCAAGAAGCCAAATTGAATGAAACAATTTCGGGCGCAAGAATAAACCCTGAAACTTCTCGAAAAGAAAATGGAGATTTTAAAAAATGGGAGTTGGTCACTTCGCATATTTGTAGGCGTTCATTTGCTACAAATTATTACGGAGATATTCCGACAGGTTTATTATTGAACGTAACTGGACATAGTACCGAAAAGGAGTTTCTAAATTATATTGGAAAAACTCCGATCGATTACGCTCAGCAAATGGCGATTTATTGGAATATACAAAGCCAAAAACAAGAAAAGGAATCAGTGTTGAGAATTGCTGAATAAATCAAGAATTGATTTTAGTATTAAACAATTACAATGGTATTGCAATTATAGTTATAAATCATTGCAATACTATTGCAAAATCTCTTAATCACTTTAAAATAAGGTACATTGACATTAGACAATCATTGCAATACCATTGTTATTATTATTAGAAAACATTGCAATGGTTTTTAAACAATTCTTAACAAAAAACAACGTTTTAACAAATTTTTAGTGAAATATTAATTGAACTTAATTATTTTTGTACTGTTTTAATAGATATATGAAAAAATACCACTTTATACTATTAGTCTTATTAGGCATGTTTCTTATGCCTAATGATGCTATGGCTTGTGGTAAAGGTTCAGACAAGAGTTCATGCAAAAAAGAAATTTCCTCTACTAAATCAGAAAAAAAGAGTTGTTGCGATAGCGATAATTCTAAAGAGAAAGATCACAAAGGATGTAAAGGCAATTGCGGCCATTCTAAATGTGGATGTTCTTCAACGTGCCCGACTTCTTCGGTAAGCTTTTTATCTGAAATTATTTTTAAAAATTACACATTTAGCTATTCTTCAATCGAGAAAGTTAAATTTTCATACACAATACCATCAATCTCAGATGGTTTTTATTCCATTTGGCTCATTCCTAAAATAAGCTAAATTCCTTTTTTGACAGCCATAAGTGTGTCAAATTCATAGCGTTGTGCTATCCAATTCAACAGTTTTAGTATTGTTTTTTATACCATTATCGGTACGGTAATTACATTCTTTCGCAACTGTTTTTTATCCAAATTTATTTTATCAACCAATCAAGGTCGGCTACTTTGATTACAATTTTATTAAAAATGAAAAATTCATTAATGAAAATAATGATAGCAATTTCTGTATTGTTATCAACTACAAGTAATGCACAAATAAAAAATGCCAAAACCGAAAGTGTAAAAATTTATGGCAATTGCGGAATGTGCGAGACCAAAATCGAAAAAGCAGGAAACATTAAAAAAATAGCCAATGTAGATTGGAACCAGGAAACCCAAATGGCAATACTAACGTATGATGCAACCAAAACCAATCAAGATGAAATACTTAAAAGAATTGCATTAGTTGGTTACGATAGTGACAAATTTCTTGCTCCAGATGATGTATATAACAATCTTCACGGATGTTGCCAATATGACCGTGTAGCAAAAGTTCCTGTAAAAGAAGTAGCAACAGTTATTGCTCGTAACGAAGACCATTCCAATCATAGTAATCATTCTGTAACTACTACAGTAATCCAAAATGAAAATCAATTAAAGGCTGTATTCGATAACTATTTTTTAGTAAAAGATGCTTTAATCACTTCTGATGTTACTAAAACAGTTTTAGCTTCAAAACAACTTTTGGCAGCTGTAAATAATGTCAAAATGGACAAGCTTGAAATGGATGTTCACATGGTTTGGATGAAAGTTGTAAATACGATAATGAAAGATGCAGAAAACATCGGCAATACAAAAGATGTAAAAATCCAACGCGATCACTTTACTACATTATCCAAAGACATATATACATTAATCAAGGCTTCTAAATATGAAACTCCAGTGTACTATCAATTCTGTCCAATGTTCAACGATGGTAAAGGTGCTAATTGGTTAAGTAAAGAAAATGCTGTAAAAAATCCTTATTATGGTTCAATGATGTTGAGCTGTGGTAAGACTGTAGAAACTATTAAATAATTTAAAATAAATATAAATGAAAAATTTATCAATACTAGCTTCATTCTTTGGAGCAATACTATTCACTTCTTGCAATAATAACGATGACAATATGGATATGACATTAAATGTTGATTATCCTGCGGCATACATTGTAAATGGCGAAGATGCCACAGTTACTGTCCTTAAATTGAGTACTAATGAAGTTTCTGCAACAATTCCATTAATGACAACAGGTTCAGATATGATTATGTGGCCACATCATATTTCTTCACATCAAAATCATTTAGCAATTGGAGTTCCAGGCATGGATTTGAGTGCAGGACATTCAGGACTAAATACTGCCGGAATGAATGGTAAATTAGTAGTTATCGATGCTATGAATGGTTCAATCGTTAAAAATATAAACCTTCCATTGATGAACCATAATTCTATTTACTCACCAAGTGGTAATGAAATTTGGGTGCCACAAATGGATGAAATGAATAGCAAAGTTCTGGTATATGATGCTACTACAAATGCGTTATTAAATACAATTAATGTTGGGATGATGGCAGCTGAATTAACATTCTCTTCTGATGGTACCAAAGCTTATGTCGCAAATGGTGATGATGATAGTATTACAGTTATTAACGCCAGCACAAAAGCTATAATCACAACTATTACTGTTGGTGACAATCCAGTAGGTGCTTGGACAGGAAGTAATAATAAAATGTATGTAGACAACGAAGACGGACAAACTATTTCTGTGATTGATGTAGCAACGAACTCAGTAGATGAAACAATTACTTTAGGCTTCATGCCGGGAATAGCTTCATACAATGGTCCGAAAAATGAGCTATGGGTTTCGGATCCTATGGCTGGAAAAGTGCACTATTGGACATGGGATACAGGTATGAATATGTGGATGCATGGTAGTTCACTTAACACAGGTGCTGGTGCTCATGCAATTGCATTCACTAATGATGGAAACACAGCTTATGTAACCAATCAAACAGCAAATACAGTTTCTGTTGTTAATACTGTTAATCATACTGTAATCAAAACTATAAATGTTGGTAAAAAACCAAACGGAATAGTTATAAAAATGTAATCCTTACAAGACTAAGCCTAATGTTTAAATTGGGCTTAGTTTAATAAAAACTACTATGACAATGAAAAATCAATTAAAATACTTTGTGATATTATTCATCAGTTTTTCAATTACTTCTACTGCTCAAATAAAAATTGGAAACACGATGCCTTTAATTACACTAAAGAATAATACCAATAATGAGGTTGATATCACATCCTTTAAAGGTAAATATGTGCTTGTCGATTTTTGGGCCTCTTGGTGCGCGCCGTGCCGATTAGGAAATAAAAAGTTAGTAAAACTTCACAATGAAGCTAATACAAATAAAATTGAAATTATTGGAATATCAATTGACACCGATACAAATAAATGGCTAAAAGCAATTGAAAAAGATAAAATCAAATTTACACAGTTAATAGATCCTAAAGGTTTTGATGCTATTACAGCAATACAATTTGGTGTTGATGAATTACCATCCAAATACCTATTTAATCCCGAAGGGATTCTAATTGCAAAAAATCCCTCAGAAGAAGAGATAATTAAATTAATAAAAGAATAAAATGAAAACAATATATGTTCTGATTACATCAATAGTTTTGATGTTTTCACTTAATAGTAATGCGCAAATTGTAAAAGCCGAAATTAGAGCCACTGGTTTAACTTGTTCTATGTGCTCAAATGCTATAAACAAACAGCTAAAAACAGTGCCCGAAGTGGTTAACGTAGAAATCGATTTAAACTCCAATACCTTTACAGTAACGCTAAAAGAAGGAAACGAATTAAGTCCGAAAGTATTTAAAGAAAAAGTAGAAAAGGCAGGTTTTTTTATCGGTTCATTAGTAGTTACCGCAAAATCAAATACCATAACTCAAAGTTCATACATTATGGTTAATGATAAAAAAAATAATGCTTCTGAAATACATTTTCAAGTGGTTGACAAAGGATATGTAACCGAAAAAGAATTTAAAAGACTATCCAAATCCTATAAAAACATTGTTACATATGCTTCAAATAATGAGGATGATTTTCACATTAAAATGATAAACTAATGAGAAAGGTAATTGTATTTTTTGCAGCCATCAGTTGCCAAACTGTTTTTAGTCAAGAATTATTTGTAGTAACAGATCCAGCAAGTAATGTTCCTGCAAATTCATTAGCCGTAAATGTGATGCAATCTGCCTTTAAAGAAAAATTTGAGCCAGGTTACAACTATCATTTAATGCCTGAGGTAACTTATGGTATTAATAAAAATTTAATGGTTCGTGGTTCCGCTTTTATCAGCACAAGAACTAATGCATTGTATGCAGAAGGTGGTGGTTTTATGGCTAAGTATAGGTTTTATTCTACAGATGATTTAAACAGTCACTTTCGCTTAGCAACTTATGGAAGATTTAGCTTCAATCGAGGCGATATCCATCAAGAACAAATAGAAATTGTTGGGCACAACACTGGGTTCGAAACAGGAATAATTGCTACAAAATTGGTCAAAAAGGTAGCCATAAGTTCTTCAGTTAGTTTTGAAAAAGCATTGGACAACAAACCAAACTATACTTTTCCGGATAACATTGGTGATAATGCAACGAACTATACTTTGTCTTTTGGAAAACTGATGTACCCTAAAAAATACACGAGTTTCAAGCAAACCAATATCAACTTAATGGTTGAATTTGTGGGTCAAACTATCAATGAAAATGGTAAATCGTATTTAGACGTTGTTCCTGCAATACAATTTATTTTTAATAGTCAGGCACGACTAGACTTTGCCTACCGTCAAGAGTTAGTAAGTTCAATGATACGCTCGGCACCAAATGGGTTTTACTTCAATTTGTATTATACTTTTTTTGATTTAAAAAAATAAAAACTTTATGACAACAGAAAAGTTTATTCCTGCATTAGGTTATGATTTTTTAACTGAGTACTATGATTTAGCCATAAAAATAACAATGCCTGAAAAAAAGTTCAGAAACAAATTAATAGATATTGTTAACCCAAAGGTCGATGAAAAAATTTTAGAGTTTGGTTTCGGAACGGCCCAAAACATTATCATACTCAAACAACGTTTTCCCAAGTGTGATGTTCTAGGTGTCGATATTGATCCTAAAGTTAAATCAATAGCTGAATACAAATTAAATAAGGCAGGAATTCAAGTGCCACTTTTTTTATATGATGGAAAGGAATTACCATTTGAAGATAATTCATTTGATAAAGTATATAGTTCTCTGGTGTTTCATCAGTTAGATAACTTAACAAAACTAAAGTGCTTATTAGAAATTAATAGAATTTTAAAACCAAATGGCGAAATAATAATTGGTGATTGGGGTAAAGCTAAAACAAAATGGATGCGATTTTCATTTTACCTCGTACAGCTATTAGATGGCTTTAAAACAACAAATGACAATGTAAATGGTTTAATGACAAAATATATTTCAGACGCAAAATTTAAAGAAGTAAACGAAATAGATTATATCAACACTTCAATAGGAACTTATTGTTATTACAAAGCAAAAAAATAATTATTAATTAAAAAACTTAAATTATGAAAACACTTATTCTAACAGCTATTATAGCTATCACTTTAGTTTCTTGTAATCAAAAAAACAAAGAAACTGAAAACACCACCACAGAAACTTCAACAAGTTCAAATGAACAATTCTCTTGCTCTATGCACCCAGAAATTACAGGCAAAAAAGGCGAAAAATGTTCTAAATGTGGTATGGAATTAACTGAACCTGTATTAACCAAAAAACAAGAAGATGTTAACGATACTATTACAAAATCTGAAACAATAGCTACAGAAGAAACTAAAACAGATAATCTTGTACCATCAGATTATACGGAAGATATATTTATTAGCTATATCAATCTTAAAAACAAATTAGTTCAAGATAATTCGGATGCTGCAGCTGAGAAAGCAAAAACGTTATTAGCATCCTTAAATAGATTTGATACAAAAACATTAAACCCAATACAGGAAAAAGAATATTTAGAGATCGCTGATGATGCAAAAGAACACGCAGAGCATATTGGGAAAAATGCAGGGAAAATTGATCACCAAAGAGAACATTTTGCTACACTTAGTAAAGACATCAATGATTTAATTAAAATGTTTGGAACGAAACAAAAATTATATCAAGATTACTGCCCAATGTACAACGATGGTAAAGGTGCTATTTGGATTAGTGAAATCAAAGAAATTAAAAATCCATTTTATGGTTCTCAAATGCTGACTTGTGGTAGTTTGAAAAAAACTCTTTAAAATGAAAAGGATAAAAAAGATTGCAATAGCATTTTTTTTAGTCTTTATAGCTATTCAATTCTACCAACCAAAACAAAATGTAAGTAGTTCATTCGACATTGGAAAAAACTTTGCAAATAATTACAAAGTACCACCAACAGTTCTTAACTCCTTGCAAAAGGCTTGTTATGATTGCCACAGTAACAATACACAGTACTTGTGGTACGATTACATTCAACCAGCAAGATGGTTTGTCGAAAGCCACATTAAAAATGGAAAAGAAGAATTGAATTTTAACGAATTTGCGTCTTATTCAAATAGAAAACAACGAAGTAAACTAGAAGCGATTAGTAGAGAAATAAAGTCCGGAAATATGCCATTAAGTTCATACAAACAGTTGCATGAGGATGCTATTCTTAATGAAACCCAAAAGCAAGAAATAATTAGTTGGATTGAACAGACAATAAATAAAGAACAGTAAGAGTGAAACTTTATATTAAAAATATGGTTTGTAGTCGTTGCAAAATGGTGGTTAAGTCCGAGTTAGAAAAGCTTGGACTAAAACTTTTATCTATTAATTTGGGTGAAGTCGAAACTATGGAACCCATTTCTGATATTCAAAAAACTGAACTATTAAAAAACCTTCGTGCAGTTGGCTTTGATTTAATTGATGACAGAAAAAGTAAAACCATCGATAAGATTAAAACATTGATTATTGATTTGGTTCATAACAAGAACAATGATTTGAAAATTAATTTATCCAACTACCTTTCACAAGAACTACATCAAGACTACAATACCTTGAGTAATCTCTTTTCAGAAGTTGAAAACACTACTATTGAGAAGTATTTCATCAATCAGAAAATTGAAAAAGTAAAGGAGTTGATTATGTACGATGAACTCTCATTAAGTGAAATCGCATATTCTTTAAATTACAGTACGGTTTCACATTTGAGCAATCAATTCAAAAAAGTAACTGGCTTTTCGCCAACCTACTTCAAGAACATAAAAACTATTAAAAGAAAGCAAATAGAAGATTTATAAATTTTGCATATCAAACCCAAAATTATGCAAATGCAAAAATCGGTTATGATAGAAATTTGTATTAAAATTATAAAAGATGATACATACTTACAACATTACCGGAATGACTTGCGATGGTTGTCGCGCTAAAGTCGAAAAAACATTGAATACTATTGAGGGTATTGAGGCAAAAGTTTCATTAAATCCACCAATAGTAACAATAACTATGGAAAAGCACATTCCAACAGAAAAGCTACAGGAAGCATTAATAGCAGTTGGAAAATATACCATAGAAATGAGCAACGGTAAAACCAACGAGCATAGTCCAACAAATGAAGCTTCGGGAAAATCATGTTGCTCCACCCAATCTCATGATCATAAAAAAGAAACAACTATACCCAGCAATGCACAAGGAAAATATTACTGTCCAATGCATTGCGAAGGCGAAAAAGTGTACGACAAAGCAGGCGACTGTCCAGTGTGTGGAATGGATTTAGTCAAAGCACCAGAGTTAACGGTGAGTAAAACGCTATATATATGTCCAATGCATCCCGAAGTAATTCAAGAAGGTCCTGGTTCATGTCCTATTTGCGGAATGGACTTAGTTGCTATGGAACCAAGTGAAAGCGAAGACCAAAAAACGTATACCGATTTGGTTAAAAAAATGAAAACTGCGGTCTTATTTACCGTTCCCATTTTTGCAATTGCAATGATAGAAATGGTACACAACAATCCTTTATTGCAACTAATGGATGCCTCTAAATGGAATTGGGTACAATTAATTTTATCACTTCCAGTTGTTTTTTATGCCTGTTGGATATTTTTTGTACGAGCTTGGAAATCAATAATTACATGGAATTTGAATATGTTTACTCTTATAGGAATTGGTACAGGTGTAGCTTTTCTATTTAGTTTAGTCGGAATGTTTTTTCCTAATATTTTCCCTAGCGAATTCAAAACAGAACACGGAACAGTATTACTATACTTTGAAGCAACCACGGTTATTTTAACTCTTGTATTATTAGGACAACTACTCGAAGCCAGAGCCCACAGTCAAACAAGCGGAGCTATTAAGGAATTATTAAAACTCGCTCCAACCGAAGCCACTTTGGTTTTAGACGGAAGCGATAAAGTAATCTCTATTCACGATATTAAAAAAGGCGATTTATTACGTGTAAAGCCTGGAGACAAAATTCCAGTTGATGGTAAAATAACCGATGGCGAAAGTAGTATTGATGAAGCCATGATTACAGGCGAACCAATTCCGGTAGATAAAAAGAAAGACGATAATGTAATTGCCGGAACAATAAACGGTAATAAATCATTTGTTATGATAGCTGAAAAAGTAGGTTCAGAAACTTTACTTTCTCAAATCGTGCAAATGGTCAACGATGCTTCACGATCTAGAGCACCAATTCAAAAATTAGCCGATAGTATTGCCAAATATTTTGTGCCTATTGTTGTGATTATTTCGGTAATTACCTTTTTCATTTGGGCTAAGTTTGGTCCTGAACCTGCATTAGTGTACGGATTTATAAATGCCATCGCAGTATTAATTATTGCGTGTCCTTGTGCCTTAGGTTTAGCAACGCCAATGTCGGTAATGGTTGGTGTTGGAAAAGGCGCACAATCCGGAGTTTTGATAAAAAATGCTGAAGCTCTTGAAAATATGAATAAGGTTAATGTTTTAATTACGGATAAAACAGGAACCATCACCGAAGGAAAACCATCTGTCGAAAAAATTTACGCTGCCAATAACAACGATACTGATTTACTAAAAAGTATAGCTTCACTAAACCAATACAGTGAGCATCCATTGGCGCAAGCAGTTGTGAATTATGCGAAAACAAAATCTATTTCTTTAATCGAAGTAAAAGATTTTGAAGCTGTTGCCGGAAAAGGAGTTACAGGAACAGTAACCAACAAAAAAGTGGCATTAGGCAATAAAAAATTAATGGAACAAGTCAAAGCAACAGTTTCTGATGATTTAGAAAACAAAATTAGTGCAGAACAAAAGTTAGGAAAAACAGTATCATATATAGCTTTTGATGGCATTGCTGTTGGGTTTGTGTCCATTTTCGATGCCATTAAAGAATCAAGTGCGGCAGCCATTAAAGAATTAATGCGTCAAGGTGTCGAAGTAATT
>CANHWG010000050.1 GCA_947464335.1 Flavobacteriaceae bacterium | reverse complement strand
GCTTCACTCCTATTCATGTAACTTTACTATTTGGGATTTCTGGTTTGATTGCTATTTATTGTATTGTAACCAACCATTATTTTTGGGCAGGATTTTTTATCGTTTTAAAATCAGGTATTGATGCCGCCGATGGTGAATTGGCACGATTAAAAAAAACGCCTTCCTATTCAGGAAGATATTTGGATAGTGTGTTTGATATTGTTTTAAATTTTATGTTTTTGATGGCAATCTGTTATGTTTCAAAAACTACTATTTGGCTCACTATTCTTGCGTTTATAGGCATTCAACTTCAAGGAACTTTATACAATTATTATTATGTGATTCTTAGAACCAAATCGGTTGGTGGTGATACCACTAGTAAAATATTTGAGTATAAAACACCGAGAGCACTATCTGGCGAAAGCCAACAATTGGTGAATATTTTATTTGGAATTTATACGGTTGTTTATGGAACTTTTGATAAAATCATTCATAGCTTAGACAAAGATGCCTATAAAGTTAAAACCTTCCCAAACTGGTTTATGACTTTGCTATCGTTGTACGGATTAGGGTTTCAATTATTGATTATTGCCGTAATGTTGCCTTTAGGTTGGATTGAATTAATTATCCCTTTTTTCATTGCCTACACACTACTAATTTTTGTGATTATAGGTATTCGTAAAAAAATATTAACCTAGCCAATCCTTAAAATCATTGACACGTTCTCGCGCTACAATGACCTCATCGTCTTTATAGGTTGGTAAAATGACTTTTAGTCTTGAATTACTATGCATTTGAATTTCCTTAATGGCTTTTAACGGAATAATAAATTTACGTGAAACGCGATAAAAAGCTGCCGGATCAAGTTCGGTTTCTAGTTGTTCTAAAGTAGTATCTAAAAGATAATCACGGTTATCAAAGGTATGCAAATAGGTTCCTTTATTTTCAGAATAAAAACATTCTACTTCTTCAATAGCAATCATTTTTAATTGCTGTCCCATTTTAATCGTAAACCGTTTTTTAAAGGTTTTGTCAATAGGATTCACAAGCATTTTTTTTATCATTTCAAAATCTAAAGATAAATTGGGCGAGGAACTATTTCGGGATTTAAATTTGTTTACTGCAATTAACAAATCTTCCTCATCAATCGGTTTTAACAAATAATCAATGCTATTCAGCTTGAAAGCACGCAAAGCATATTCGTCATAAGCTGTGGTGAAAATTATGGCGCTTTTTATATCAATTGTTTCAAAAATTTCAAAGGATAAACCATCCGATAATTGAATATCTAAAAAAACCAAATCAGGATGTGGATTATCATTAAACCAATGAATTGATTCCTCTACAGAATGCAACATTGTATTCACTTTAAGACCTAACTTATCCAGTTTTCTTTGAAGCAATCGTGCTGCTGGCTTTTCATCTTCAATTATTATAATATTCATTGTCTGCGAATTAATGTTCTAAAAGCATTTTTTTTTGACCAATAAAAAATTAAAGGTGTCATTATAAATGTTGGCATCAACCAGGCCAATAATGGAGGTAAATAAGTATTATTGACAACTAAGAAAGCGGTTAATGCTGCTATATAAGACCCTATCATTCGTTGAATATGAATTAATAACCAATAATTCTTAATTTTAATATTTCCTTTATATAGAGCAATATCTTTTCTTGTCATCAATAAGCTAATCAAACCAAAAACAAGAAGCACTATTCCTAAATTGTTATCGATGGCAAACAAATAGAGCCCATAAATGACAAAAAATGAAGCAAAAACAATCATCATTATTGAGAGCGTCCAATCTATTTTTTTTACTGATTGTCCTTTATCGATTCTCTTTAAGGATAAAAAACGTTGACCTGTTGCCGTCATATAAAAAGAAAAAACAGCAATTATCAACAAGAATACATTTTGATGCCATAACGACATTATAAAACCTGCAATGGCATTAATAATCATTGAGAAGAAAAAGTATTTCCCAACTAGTCGGTGTTGCGTATCGCCTTTTCTTCGAATAATATTAATTGTTCCCGTAAATAGTCCAATACTTCCAGCTAGGATATGGATTATAAGTAAAATTTTAAATGTTAATTCCATATTTGATAGATTACGTTTTCCTTTAACTAAATTAAATTATTCCCATTTATTTTGTTTCTCTTTCTCCATTATTTGATTAATTTTTCGCTCTTCCCAATTATTACCCATAATGAAAGAAGGCAGAAATACCGATAATCCATGGGCTGCCAAACCAATACCCCAAAATATTGCAGTAGAAAAATGCCTCATTTCTATACTCCAACTACTCTCATTATCAAAATTAATTTTAGACAAAATTATAGCTATATTAATAACAATATACACCATTAAATGTATGTAAAATCCTTTAATTCTTTTTACTCGATTAAGTGCTTGTTGGTAACGTAATTCTTCTGGAGTTAGATTAAAATTATTCATACTTGTTTTGTTTTTCTTGATCCATAAATTCTTTCAATTTTCTTTCTTCCCAATTTTTCCCTAGAAAAGGCGTATAGTTAAATACCTTCATTCCGTGAAAAAGTAATCCAATTCCCCAACCCAACAATGGCCAAAAAAACCACAAATACTGAGGAGAATATCGTAAGTTAATAAATAATAACACTACCATAACTAGAACAAAAGAAATTAAATGACCGTAAAAACCTTTAATTTCTTCTACTTGCTTTTTAGCACGTTGGTATCTATCGAATTCTTGATTAGACCGTTCCATAATTAATCCCATTTTGTTTTTGTATTATTCTCTTTATTCAAAATCTCTTGAATCTTCTTTTCTTCCCATGATTTTCCATAACCAAAAGTTTCTAACGCATGAAAAGTAACTCCCAAACCCCAACCAAAGATTGGGAACCAAAACCATTGAAATCCGCCAGTATTTAAATTAATAAAAATTAAAATGGGAATCACACAACAATAGGAAATAAGATTGCCATAAAACCCTTTTAGTTTTTCTACTCGTTCTTTAGCTCGAATAAATGCGGTGTTTTCATTGTAGCTATTTTGTGTTTCCATAAAAGCAATTTGTTTTGTTAATATTGGAATTTTTACTTTAAAATTTGTTTCATCTTCTTGAACTATTACTTTTCGCTCTGATAACAACCCATATCGATTGACAATATTTTGCAAGCCAACACCTTTTCTATCTTGTAACACTTCTTTCTTTTGAAGATTATTTTCAACAATCAAGTAATTATTTTCGATATAAATTTTGATATGCAGTGGTTTTGTCTCACTAACCACATTGTGTTTGATTGTATTTTCTAATAATAATTGTAATGAAAGTGGTACTACTTTAGCTTCTTGATTTTCAAATTCCTCCGGAACTTCATAGGTAATACTATTTTCAAAACGCATTTTTAAAAGATTCATATAGGTTTTGGCGAATGACAATTCTTCGGTAACTAAAACCAATTCTTTATCTTTTTGTTCTAAAACATAACGGTATATTTTGGATAACGAAGTGGTAAATCGTTGCGCATTTTCAGGATTTTCTTCTATCAATGAGCTCAATACATTTAAACTATTAAACAAAAAATGCGGGTCGATTTGGTTTTTTAAACTTTCAAACTGTGCAGATGCAGTTCCGGCTATAATTTTTTGCTCTTTTACTTTATTTTCATTATACGCTTTGTAGATATAAAAAGTATAAAATGATAATAAAACAATAAATGTCATTACAGTCGAAAACACATAATTAGCAGCTCTTTCATTTTGCCAATAATTTTCAAAACTATTTCCTTCAATGACGATTTCTATAAAAACTCTTAATAAGAAAATAATGAAAAGTGTAACCAAAAATGAGGAGATAAAACCAACCACAATTCTTCTGAGAGAAAATCTTTCGTTAACAAATACTTTGTCTAAAAAAACAAATACCAATTGATTGGCTATCCCCAAAGTTACCGAGTATAGCATCGTATAAACAAACTGAATTCCAAGTGCTTTGTTAAACTCTAATTTTGCCCCATAAATGAAATCAATCAAAATAATTATTAGAAAAATAACGATTCCAATTATAAAAGATCTTGAAAGTTGTTTTAAGGTAAATTTCATGTTTATTTATTTATTTTTTCCTCCTTTATAAAGAACAGAAGCTAAAAACCAACGCCCATTCCTATCATTGTTCCACTACCTGCTTTGCCTAGAGCCATTCAAATTCCGATTCCTATAAACATACATCCTACAAAAAGATACCCACCTATATTTTTATCTTATACTTTATTTTAGATGGTTTATATTAGATTTTTGATTATTACTATTTACAATTTCCTAAAGCTTCTTTTGCTCTATCAGCTCCCCATTTTGGATGAAAAACAGATTCAGGTTTAAAGTTAGCAAATAGTTCGATAGATTTTGCTATGGCTTCACACATTGGTTTGGTATCGGTTCCCCAATACTTAGCTCCACCAATTTCAAATTCAGCTTTAGAAAAAACGGCTCTTGGATTGTTAGGGTTAATCGCTAATGCTTTGGCATATTGCTCCATAATTAAAGGAGAATATCTCTGTCCGTTGGTCATTGGGTCTTGTACCAAAATAGCGGTATACAACATCGCTTGAACCACCATAATTTCGGAGTTGTTTGGACTAATAGCAGCTGCATTATCAATAGCATCTTGCGCTTTATTTAAAAGTGCGTTTACTTTTTCTTTGTCTTTAGTATTAAATGCATTTATCGTATTAATAAAGGCGATATAATAATTAGGTAACCAGTTTGTTTTTTCTACTGAAGCGATACGTTCAAAAGTAGCTACTGCTTCGTTATCTTTTCCTTCTCCCCAAAACTGCATAGCTTTTCCCATGCCTTGTTCAAATGGTGTTTGTGCTGATAAAAGCGAACCAATAAAAAATGCGATTAATGTGATAAATGTTTTCATAATTTTACTTTTAGATTGTTGATTTTTTTTGATGATTTGAAACTCTTTTTATTGATGTTCAAAAGTAGTTAGACCAATGTGACTGCAAAATTTATAATTACCCAACTGTAAAATGGCAGGGATGAATTGTAATTAAATTATATTTTCAAAAAAATAGTTTTGCTCTCCTTGAGGTTAAACTTTGCCTTTTCAAACTTAGGCGCACTCATAAAACCTTTAGCATTGTTAGAAATAGCATAATCTTCTTTTGGAATCCCCATAAAATTGGTATCCAATTTTCCGTTGCTATTTTCGTCATGAAAAGAACTAACCGCATAAACTCCTTTAGGCAAGTTTGAAAAAACTACCACTACTTTTTGATTTTCAATTTTAGATATTTTACCGATAAAGGGTTTTTTAAGAAAGTCGTTTTCGGTTTTGTAAATGGCTATATAAGCATTTCCTTTATTGCTCTTGTAACCTGAAATTTCAATAGTTAAAGTAATGTTTTGAGCATTAGCTTTTGAAACTAACATAAAAATTGTCATTAAAATAATTCGTGTCATAATTTTAAATTTTAAAGATTGTTTAATTGATTATCGCTTTTATTGTCACTAATTGTCCAAAAGAATCCTAGGAAGATAAACCAATCTGCTGTTGGAATTATATCTCTTCTTTCAAAAACTCCGTTTGCATTGGGAGAATTGGCGTAATTATAACCAAAAACATTTTGAGTTCCTAGCACATTTGAAACTGAAAAGTAAAGAATCTTTTGTTGTGTTAGTAAATAAGCCCAATTAAAACTCAAGTTATTAAATGCTCTCGTTTTTCCATTCATAAAAGCCGTTTCATTCGGATTGTTATAAGGTCTTCCTGTACTAAACTGATGTGTAAACCCAATTTGAGATTTCCAATCGGATATCCAATACTTGGTTACCAATGAAGCGCTATGTGCTGCCACAAAGCTAGGTGTTGCTTCAGATGGAAAATTTTGATAGTCTCTTTTGGTATCAATGAACGAATAGGAAATCCAGTATTCTAAATTCTTGATGCTATTTCCATCTCTCCAGAAAAGATCAATTCCTTTGGCAAAACCTTGGCCATTGTTAGAATAAATCGAATTAAACTGAGCTTGGTTTGTATCGTATTTAACCAAATCAGAATAACCTTTAAAATAAGCTTCCGCTCTCAAGGTTCTATTATTTTTAACATACTGATAATTTAAAATATAGTGCGCTGCTTTTTCGGTTACAAAATCATCAGAATACTTCAAATAGTTTTGTCTTGGTGCTTGTTCAAAATTACCATAGGCAAAGGCAAACTGACTGTTTTTTGAAATTTTATAGGCCAATGAAGCTCTAGGTGAAATGCTATTTTCCTCAATGTAATTATTATTCGAAGCTCTAACTCCTGCTTTGACTGCAAACTTTTTAGAGAAGAATATATCAGCTTCTGTATATACAGCCGCAATATTGGAATCATAACCACTTTTAAATGTAGTATTAAAATCTTCATCAAAATTAGTTATGAAATAATCCGAACCAAAGTTTATTTTTATTCGGTCTGACACCTTTTTTGTCATTTTTATTTTCAAATGGGATGCGTGTTCAACATTGTTTACATTATTGTCATCGATGCTAATTTTATTCTGACCATAGCCATAACTTAAACCCGTAAATAGTTGCCAATTACTTCCAAAATTCCCTTTATAAGAACTATTCAAGTAAAAGTTATTATTAAATAAATTCACCCTAACCTTCTCGGGTTGATTACTATCTTCCTGATTTAAATCGAATCGAGAAGCATCAAAAGCAGCATACGTTTTAAAAATACCATTATTCAAATTATAACGGTATACTGCTTCACCTGATAACGATTGAAACGCTTTGTTCCAATCTACATTTTGCGGAATTGCCACTTGATAAGGTGCTAAATCAATGTATGCCGTATTTATGCTTAACGAGCTTTTTTTCCATTTTTGGGTATTGCTTAATCCCAAACCAACCGTCATTAATGAAATATCCGTTTTATTTTGATCGGGTTCGTCTTGTGTGTTTAATAACAATACACTCGATAATGCTTCACCATATTCGGCAGAATATCCACCAGTAGAAAAAGAAATGCCACTAAACAAAAAAGGAGAAAATCGTCCGCGAGTGGGCAAATTATTGGTTGTTGCTCCATAAGGTTGTGCTACTCGAATGCCGTCAACAAAGGTTTGGGTTTCATCCGCTTCACCACCACGTACAAACAATCTTCCGTCTTCACCCACATTTTGGGTTCCAGGTAAGGTTTGTAATGCAGCAATAATATTACCAGCTGAACCAGCCGTTGTAACAATATCTAAAGGTTTTAAAACCGAAACCCTACTTTTTTCACCAGCACTAAAACTTCCTGCAGTAATAACCACAGCATCTAGTGTATTGACACTCTCTTTGAGTTGAAACGTTTTGTCTTTACAATTATTCGTTTCTATTGGAGCTTTTAATGTTTCGAATGTTAAAGAACTTACTACTAAAATTTGATTTCCAGATGCGGTGGTAGTGAAACTAAAATTTCCTTTGTCATCACTTGACGCACCATCATAAGTCCCTTCAATAAAAACATTTGCTCCAAAAATGGGTTTGTTTTTTTCATCGATTACAGTTCCAGAAATGGTTTGTTGGACGTTAGTTAATGAAGTAACCCATAAAATTAAAACCGTGTAAAAAGTCTTCATAAGCATTATTTTGATGAAGCAAAATTCAATCAATTGCTAAACCTGCACAATTTATGTTTACCGAAATGTTACTTTTTGGGGATGAACTGCAAAAAAAAACCTGTTCGATTAAGAACAGGTTTTTTCAGTTTGAATTATTAATTATCTGACAGGATATTTATCGTTAAAGAACTTCTTCCCTTTTATATCAAGTAGTTATTCTTGTTTTTTTCAATTTTATAGGGCTAAATTACTGCAAGAGTTTACCACAAACTAACTTAATCGTTAAACTGCCGTAAAACTCGATAGAGTAACAATTCTTTCGTTTTTGGTGCATTTCGTCGATGTTTTTATTAGCCCATTTTTATTCATTAATCCAAAATTAGGATATAGAATTATCGAAATAAATTGAATTTATTTTGTTCGGGTCATGATTAATATTTTACCTTTGTTCGCTTACAAAAAACACGATTATGATTTATAAATTTAGAGCAATTCTCGACGCTGAAGAAGATGTCTTTAGAGATATTGCCATTCAAGAAGAGGATACTTTAGAAGACTTTCACAATGCAATTGTGAATGCTTTTGGGTTTGACGGATTAGAAGTAGCTTCATTTTATACTTGTGATGACACATGGAATCAGGAAGATGAAATCCCAATGTTTGATACAGGTGATACTCCGGGAGAGCAAAAAACAATGGCAGATTATACCTTAAATCAATTGCTTGGCGAAGACCAAACAAAAATTATTTATGTATATGATTTTATCAATATGTGGACATTTTTGGTAGAACTTGCCTCGGTTGAAGAAGCACAAGCTGGAGAAACCTATCCTAGCTTATTATTTTCTCATGGCGAGTTACCAGCTGTTGCTCCTGAAAAAGAGTTTGAAGCTGAAGGAGAAGATTTTTATTCTGAATTTGAAGATGATTTAGATGAAGACGATTTGGATGCTTTTGGTGGTGATGACAGCTTTGAAGATTATGGTTTTGAAGAGAATTGGAATTAAAAACAGAAAATAGAGAATATGCTAACGGAGAATAGACAAAAAAGTCTATCTTTTATCTCTCAGTCTATTATCTTAAAAACAAAAAAATGATCAACCTATTTAACACGCACATAGAGAGTTTATCAATTCACCGAGTTGGAAACAAAAACAAAAATGAATCTGTATTTCTCTCGGATCAACCTTATAACTTAAACGACGAAATTGTTCCTTTGTTAAAGGAATATTTTTTTAAATCGTTTCGTGAAAAAGAGGAAAATTATTTTCAGTTTGCACATGAAGTAGATTTGGAATACAATGACATGTTTAACCTTGCGACAGAAATTTTCACTAATCCAGGTGAAATTCATGAAGTTTCAAAAAAAATAACTAATCACCTTTTTGAACAGTCTAACCACCCACACATAAAGAACGGTGAGGTTTATGTGACGTACTTAACCAACTTAAACATCGATAATAATGTTGTTGATGCCATTGGAGTATTTAAAAGTGAAATCATGTCTGATTTTATGCAGTTTGAAGAAAAAGGCACATCACTAAAAATGATTTTACAGCAAGGAATTAACCTCAACAAATTAGATAAGGGTTGCCTAATTTTTAACTACAAAAAAGAAGAAGGCTATAAGATTTTAAGCATAGACAGCAACCGATATGATACCCGGTATTGGTTAGAGCATTTCCTTTCGGTTGATGCTTTTCAGGATGAAAATTTTATAACCAAAAAGTATTTAAAGTTCTGTCAAGGTTTTGCAAAAGATGTTGTTTTTCCTGCCGAAGACAAAAAAGAAGAAGTGATGTTCATGAATCGCTCTGTTAATTATTTTGCTAAAAATGACCAGTTTGAAGAAAGTAATTTTTTGAATGAAGTTTTAGATAATCCCGACTTAATTCCGGAATT
This sequence comes from Flavobacteriaceae bacterium, assembly GCA_947464335.1. GTDB lineage: Bacteria > Bacteroidota > Bacteroidia > Flavobacteriales > Flavobacteriaceae > Flavobacterium. Next base: position 8,970 of record CANHWG010000050.1, on the reverse strand, counting down.
TAAAAATTATAAAGTAGATAAAGGTGAAAAATATAGTATAGAAGATGTAACCACTTTTCCAATTGCAAACGGAGCTGTTTCTGATGCGAGAAAATCGATTAAAAATGTTATCAATTTAGACACCAACATTCAAATAAAATTAGATTTTATCAATCCAGAAAGTGCGGAGAAATATGTAGAAAAAGGTTGGGATGAAGAAAAACAAATGTACTATTACTTAGTTTATTTCAATAAAGAGCAAAAAAGTTAATCCTAGATTTTAAAACGACACTAATTTTTAAATCCCCAACTGTTAATTCAGTTGGGGATTTTCTATATTATATCTTTAATAATGAATTAAGCTTAACAAAAGCCCTTATATTTGTTTCTTCTGACAGTGATATGAAATTCAAATTCCTCTATATTTTATTCATTTATCTTGCTCCTTTTCAGTTTGTTCATGCACAAGAAAAAAAGAGCAGGAACGATACCGTAAAAGTATATCAGAAAATTGAAGAATATTCTAATAAGTCAAAATTCAATAAATTCATTTATCGTCTTTTATTCAAATCACAGCAAAGTAATTCTAAGAATCAAAAAAATGCTCGAAAAACATATTTTATTAAAAAATCATTTGAAAGAAACGAATGTAAAATCATAAGAAATATACATATCGAAACTTTAGATCCATTTGGCTATACTGTTGGAAATTATAAAGATCAACCTGAAAAAGGATTTGAGAAGTTTGGGAATCGTATACACATAAAAACGAAAAACTGGACCATTAGAAACCTACTTCTTTTTAAAAAAAACGAACCCTTAGATTCACTAGTAATAAAAGAATCAGAACGTCTAATCAGAAGACAGCGTTCGATTAGAAGTGTCATTATTAAACCCATCGAAATTCCAGGTTCTATTGATTCTGTAGATGTTTCGGTAAGAGTGTTAGATTCATGGAGTTTAATTCCAAGTGGATCAGTATCTGGATCGAGGGGAAATTTTGATTTAACTGAACGGAATTTTTTGGGATTAGGCCATGAGATTTTAAATGATTTTTCTGAAAGATTTGATGATAAAAAAAATGCCCATAAGTCTCGTTATACAATTAATAATATCAAAAACACGTATATAAAAAGTACCCTAACTTATGACAAAGATTTTAATGACAACATAACTCGAAGTGCTCGTTTAGAAAGGCAATTTTTCTCCCCTTTCACAAGATTAGCATATGGTGCCTATTACGAAAACCGATTTTATACTGATTCGCTTCCTGATAATTTAGGCATCTTCCAAAATCAAGATTTCAGCTTAAAAACGCAACAATATTGGTTTGGTCATTCCTTTAAAATCTTTAAAGGTAGCAGTGAAAATTTTAGAAGTACTAATCTTGTAACTTCAATTGGATTTAAAAATATTTCCTACGATAAAAGACCGTCTTTAGTTTTTGATACAGACAGATTCTTTGCGTCCGAAAAAATTTATTTAGCTACCATTGGTCTTAATACAAGGAAATTTACCGAAGATAAATATTTATTCAATTATGATATTATTGAGGATGTTCCCTATGGTAAGGTATATTCAATAACTGGTGGATTTCAAGATAAAAATAATCGTAGAAGAACTTATTTAGGAGGACGATTTGCTTATGGTTCCTATTTTTTATTTGGCTATGCTGGAGTAAATTTTGAATTAGGTAGTTTTTTCGATGGAAAGCAATCACAAGAGACTACACTAAGAATTGAAGCTAATTATTTTACCAATTTGATATCAATTGGAAGTTGGAAAATTAGGCAATTTGTAAAACCTCTTTTAATTATTGGAAATCACCGGGCAAATACTATAAAAGATAGAGTAACAATTTCGGAACGAAATGGTATTTCAGGTTTTGATAATCCACTAATCAACGGAACAAAAAAACTTTTTTGTGCTTTTCAAACCCAAACATACGCACCTGGAGATTGGCATGGTTTCCGATTTAGCCCTTTCTTTAATATGAATATTGGTGTTCTTGGTACTGAAGACAATAATTTATTTAATGATGATATCTATTCTATTTTTAGTCTTGGTGTCCTAATAAATAACGATTATTTAGTCTTTAATAGCTTTCAAGTTTCGTTTTCATTCTATCCTTCAATCCCATTTCAAGGTTCTAATGTGTTGAGAACGAATACTTTTAGAAATGATGATTTGGCTTTACCCGATTATCAAATTGGCGAACCAAGTATTGTTCAATACCAATAAAGCACTTTATTTTTTGTAAGTATATAACACTATAAAATACATTAAAAGTGTATTTCATCGATTATATTTGTTTTTTTATCGGTAACATGATAAGTTTAATTCGATAAAAATTAAATCTAACCTGTATGAGAACAAACTACTTAACAGAAGGAATGGTAAAAAAAAGTTATCGTTGTTCTTTTCTCGGTCATCATTTTATAGAAACAAAAAAAGTAAACAATCATTTTAGTGAATTTGAATGTACTATTTGCAAAATGCAAGCAACTAATGATACCAGAGGTCAAAAAATTACATTAACATCTAAACTAAAAGAAATTAATGAAACCTTGTTTTATTTAAATTTAAAAAAACAGTTTGTTTCAAAATTTTACTTCAGAAAAGATCAGTAACAAATAAAGATTTCATTCGTCCTATGAAAGAATTAAAAAAACGGACTATTGGAATCTTCTATTCTATCTATTCAAAATTTACACAAACGTTATGGCAAAATACATGCTGTAAATAACGTTTCACTTGAAATACAAAAAGGTAATGTTTATGGAATTCTTGGACCAAACGGCTCAGGAAAATCTACTACTTTAGGTATTGTTCTTAATGTGGTTAATAAAACTTCCGGAGAATACAGTTGGTTTGGTGGAAAATCAAAAACTCATGATGCGTTAAAAAAAGTAGGCGCCATAATTGAACGCCCAAACTTTTATCCGTATATGTCGGCCAAGGAAAACCTAGAATTGGTTTGTAAAATCAAAAATATTGATTTTTCAAAGGTTACTGAAAAACTAGAACTTGTTGGCTTACTTGATAGAAAAGACAGCAAATTCAAAAGCTTTTCATTAGGAATGAAACAGCGATTAGCCATTGCTTCTGCCCTACTAAACGATCCTGAAATTTTAATTCTAGATGAACCTACCAACGGTTTAGACCCGCAAGGAATACATCAAATACGTGATCTAATTAGATTGATTGCTTCACAAGGAACTACCATTCTTCTGGCTTCTCATTTATTGGATGAAGTAGAAAAAGTATGTAGCCATGTTTTAGTTTTACGCTTTGGAGAAGTTCTATATTGCGGAACTGTTGATGGAATGAGCAATCAAAATGGCTTTTTTGAATTACAAGCCGAAAACAATTCCAAACTCATTGATATCCTAAAAAATCATCCTGAAGTTGAAAAAATTACGGAAATAGAAGGAAAAGTAATGGTACATTTTAAAAATCAATTTGATCCTTCTTTACTAAATCGCTATTTAACAGAAAAAGGAATTTACCTCAATCATTTGGTATTCAGAAAAGTAAGCTTAGAAGAACAGTTTTTAGCCTTAACCAGTAAATAAAAGCCTAACTATGAAAAGATTACTCGCCATTGAATTACAAAAAATTTGGAAAAACAGAGCCAGTAGAATATTGACCATCAGCTACTTTGTCATACTCTCATTTATTGCCATGATTGCCTCGATCAAATTGGAAATTGGGAACTTTAAGATACATTTTGCCGAAATGGGAATTTTTAATTTTCCATTCATTTGGCATTTTAATTTTTACATAGCGGCAAGTCTAAAATTCTTTTTAGCCATAGTTATTGTATCTATGATGGCAAATGAATATAGCTATGGAACCTTAAAACAAAACCTAATAGACGGAATGAGCAAAAAAGAATTTGTACTTTCTAAATTCTTAACGGTGGTACTTTTTGCATTTACTTCTACAATTTTTGTATTTGTGATGTCACTAATTTTAGGTTATAGTTTTTCCTCTTACAACGAATTAGGAATTGTTTTTTCTGAAATGGAATATATACTTGCCTATTTTGTAAAACTTATTGGATTTTTCTCATTCTGTTTATTTATTGGAGTATTAATAAAACGTTCCGCTTTTGCAATCGGATTTTTATTTGTATGGTTTTTGGTTGAAAAAATATCTTACTTAACTTTAAAGTTTGATATATTCAATCGTGATCCAAGAGTAGATCAAGTTTATGCCTTTATGCCTCTAGAATCCATGAGTAATTTAATTGTTGAACCTTTTACAAGATTAAGCGCTATTAGAAGTTTGCAAACAGCCGTTGGTGAAAATTCTATTAAAGATTATAGTGTACATTTTTCATCTATTTTAATTGTACTTATTTGGTCTGCATTATTTGTTTTTCTTTCCTATAAAATCATAAAAAAAAGAGATTTATAACTCAATCATCAATCAATTCTTAAAGAAAACATAAATAGATTATTTTCTCTTTATGTTTTCTTAATTATTTGCTAATTTTAGCGAATGAAAAAGAATGTATATTATTACCTTTTTGTTTTACTAATTTCTTTAAATTGTTACTCACAATTTAGTAAAACGCATTACATACCGCCGCTTTCAGGAGCTACAAGTGTCACTTCAGAAGATCAATATATTTATATTTCTACTCCGAATGTTATCCCTGTAAATTTTAGAATCAATCAAATTGGAGGAACTACAATACTGGGCACTGTTTCTAGAGATGTGCCTTATGTTTATAATGTTGGTTTTGGTAATAATACGCAGTTACACGTTGACCAAGGATTGGCAGCAACTATTCTTAATGATAAAGGGTTTATTGTAGAAGCAGATGACTTAATTTATGTTTCTGCCAGAGTTACTGCAGGCAGTGGAAATCAAGCTGGTGAACTGGTTTCAAAAGGGTTAGCAGCTCTTGGTTTACGTTTTAGAGCGGGAGCTTTTACCAATACGTTGGTACAAAATTATGTTGACATTCATTATACATTCATTTCTGTATTAGCAACCGAAAATAATACTCTTGTAACCTTTAGCGGTATGAACACTGGTGTACAACTTGTAAATAGTGGTACTGGAAGTAACCCTGTTAGTATCACCTTAAATAGAGGAGAAAGTTATGTTATGGCTGTTCAAGGACCAAATAATGCCAACAGAGATGGATTAATTGGCACTTTGGTTGAGGCCGATAAACCTATTGCTATGAACTGCGGGTCTTTTGGTGGTTCTAATGCTATAGCCAATTTAGATTTAGGTTTTGACCAAATTGTTCCTTCCGAAAGAATAACAAGTAATGAATATATATTTATTAAAAGCACCGGAATTAATGAAGTTGAAAAGATTATTTTAGTGGCCGATGAAGATAATACTACAATCACACTAAATGGATCAACCCCAACATTTGGAATCGTTAATGCGGGAGATTATTTAGAACTCACAGGAGCAAATTATAACGCTAATGGAAATTTGTATGTGAGTGCTGATAAGAAAGTATTTGCATATCAAGCCATCGGCGACAGTTCAGTACCGGGAGTAACCGATCAACGAAATCAAGAAATGTTTTTTGTTCCACCATTAAGTTGCCAAACTCCTAGGGTTATTGATAATATTCCATTTATAGATTTTGTAGGTACTCGTCAATTTATCGGACGAGTTACAATGTTTACCAAAACAGGTTCAACCCTTACTTTTATAATCGATGGAAATAATTATACTTTAGCTGGTTTAGCTTCTATAGGTGCATTGGTCGCGGGTCCGATTCCTGTTATTGGAAATCCAAATTACGAAACCTATGTAATTACTGGTGTAAGTGGTAATGTATCGGTTTACTCTACAAGTGAATTGTATTTGGCTGCTTATGGTTCTAGTGGTGCTGCAACCTTTGGTGGATTTTATTCTGGATTCACTTTCAAACCAGAAATTTCATTTGATGAAGTCGATATAACGCAATTAGGTTGTATTCCTAACTCCGTTTTAGAGGTTAATTCTCTTAATCCATTTGATGTCTTTCAATGGTATTATAACAATAGTTTAATTCCAGGAGCTACAAACAACTCCTATCAACCATTGGACCCGCCTACTGGTCTTGGCCCAGGCTATTATTATGTTTCTGCTACTATTGCTGGATGTACAACTCCAAAAAATTCAGATGTAATTCCGGTTAGTTCTTGTGCAGCCGATAGTGATAATGATAGTATTAGTGATAATGTAGACTTAGACAATGATAATGACGGAATTAGAAATTGTACCGAGTCCTTTGGTGATCAATTTTTCAATCTCATCAATTCCACTAGCGGGACAATTGCAATTGGACCATACAGTAACTCCTATATTGGTGCAATTACAACTGCTGGAACGGCTACACCTTCAGTAACTCCAATAACAGGAACAAACAATGGAGATTTTGTAACTGAAGCTGCGCAAGGAATAAATAATTCTGTTTCGTATTCCGTTTCTAATTTTACATCGCCCATAAGTATATCAGTTGAATACGCTTCTGCAGCCAATGCAACCGATTTATTTACTTCATCTACAGAACTCAGAATATCGTGTCCGGTAAATAAAACGTTAACCGTTTTAAATCCAAACAATCAATTATTGATTGACACCAATTATGACGGGGTTTTTGAAAGTGGCATTACTGAATATTCATCATTTGAAGTCCGCATCCGTTTAAACAGTAGTGTTTCTTTAGCTTCGGGAACAGGAAGTTTTGCCATTAAAGGAAGTTTAATAAATGCCATCACTATAACGAACATCAACCTTTCTGACACCAGTACAAGTAGAGTTGCCTTACGTTTAATTGCTACTTGTATTCCAAAAGATTCCGATTTAGATGGTGTTGTAGATCAATATGACTATGACAGTGATAATGATGGAGTACTTGATTTCATAGAATCTCAAGGAAATACAATTGCTACATTATCCAATGTTGATGCAAATGCAGATGGAATCGACAATATTTTTGGAACAGGAATTGTTCCTGCCGATAATGACAATGATGGAGTGCCTAATTATTTGGATTTAGATTCTGATAATGATGGAATTCACGACCTTGATGAAACAGGTTTTACTATAACAGATGCTGATAGCAATGGCGTTATAGACGCTGCTAATTTTGGGACTAATGGTTTATTGAATTCGTTAGAAACAACCCCAGATAGTGGTATCATCAATCCAAGTTTTAGTATGGCCGATACCGATTCGGATGGTATTTTGAATTATATAGAATTGGATAGCGACAATGATTTGTGCAACGACGTTATTGAAGCGGGATATTTAGATAGTAATCTTGATGGTATTTTGGGAGGAAATCCAACTACTACAAATACTAACGGAATAGTAACAAGTGGAACTGGCTATGGAAATCCAAATGCTAATTATACCATTTCAGCTCCAATTGTAATTAATACACAACCTCAGAGCAATTCAGTTTGTGAACTTCAAAGTGTTACTTTTAGTATCGTTAATAGCTCTGTAAATGGTTATCAATGGGAATTATCAATAAATGGTGGTACGACTTGGTCGATACTTTCAAATAATGCTACCTATTCAGGTACAAGTACAAATACACTGACGGTATCCAATGTAACACCTTCGATGGTTGGCTATCAATACCGTTGCTATTTAATCAAAACTGGAAATACTTGTGGGTTATATTCTACAGCTGCAATACTTACAACCTATGCATTGCCCGTAGTTACTTCACCAATAAACTTAAAACAATGTGATGATGATACTGATGGAATTTCAATTTTCAATCTGACCCAAAAAAACGATGTCATTTCTGGCAATTATTTAGTCGAAACATTTACGTATTACACCACTCAAGCAGCAGCAAACTCGGCTAATAGTGCATTACAAATTGCAAATCCACTTGCCTTTTCTTCAGGAACTACTAGTGTTTATGCACGGGTTGAAAATAGCAATGGTTGTTTCAGAATTGCTCGAATAGATTTAATTGTTTCTGTCACTCAAATTCCACCCAATTTTGTTATACCGAATCAATATTTGTGTGATGACTTTTTAGATGCAATTAATGACGATTACGATGGCGTTTCCGGGCCGTTCAATTTTAGTGCAATTACAACAAGTCTTTTAGCAATACTTCCAAGTAATGTTACTGTAAAATATTATAAGACTCAAGCTGATTTCCTTGCCGAAACAGATGCTACTGGAAATTCACTAGCCATTACCAATACTACAAATTATAGAAATATAGGTTTTCCAAATTTACAAACCATTTGGGTTCGTGTCGATAGTACAATAGATAATTCTTGTTTTGGATTTAAAACTTTTAATGTGGTTGTAGAATCTTTACCAGTGGCAAACCCAATAAACAGTCTTAATCTTATACGAAGTTGCGATGATGATCAAGATGGAATTTTTGGTTTTGACACGTCTGGAATTCAAGCTGCTGTTTTAAATGGACAGACTGGTGTAAATGATCAGTATTTTAGAGCAAATGGAACGGCATTACCATCACCTCTTCCCAATCCGTTTTTTGTAAATAGTACGGAAACCATTACAATTAGAGTAAATAATAATACAACGCAAACTGGTGGAACGCCCTGTTTTGATGAGATTACGTTACAATTTATTGTTGATGATTTGCCAGAAGCTTTTCCGATTCCAGCTATTAAAACTACATTTTGTGATGACGAACCCAATCCAGTAGATCAAAATGGGTTGATTGATTTTGACACTTCTACATTTCAATCTACACTATTGGGTACTCAAACAGGTATGCTAATTTCATATACACTTCAAAACGGAACGGTTTTAACACAATTACCAAATCCGTTTTTAACAGGAACACAAAACGTTTTGGTTACAATTACCAACCCAATAAATACTAGCTGTCCCGTAACCTACACCATTCCGTTTATAGTACATCCAACGCCAAAAATTGACTTAGAGGAAGAGATCATTATTTGTTTACCTACAACAGATGCGCTAATTGATGGAGGAATTTTAGATGGTTCACCAACTACT
>CANHWG010000049.1 GCA_947464335.1 Flavobacteriaceae bacterium | reverse complement strand
TCATTAGAGTATGGGATAATGCAGGTGGTGTGGCCTATAGCTGTGAAGAATTAGTCATAGCGATAGTTCAAACCATTGATTACCCGTATTATTTTACGCCCAACGGAGATGGAATACACGATACGTGGAATATTGTTGGGTTGCAAGACCAACCAGGAGCGAAAATCTACATTTTTGACCGCTATGGAAAACTGCTTAAGCAAATTAGTGCCGCAGGAAACGGTTGGGACGGAACGTATAATGGCTATTTAATGCCATCGGATGATTATTGGTTTACGGTAGATTATATAGAACCATCAACCAGTAGTGCGAAACAATTTAAAGCGCACTTTGCTTTGAAACGATAAGTTAATCTTTTAAAAAAATATAAAAGTCTCGAGTAAATCGGGACTTTTTTTGTGATAGAAAAAACAAACGTGAATTTAGCCCCTACCTACCTACCGGCAGGCAGCTGGGAACAACTACCCTGCCAAAGGCAGGTAGTGTGGACAGCGGGAGCAGGATTGTAAAGAATGAAAAGGTACTGCTACTGAAATAAAAAATCCCGCCTAATGGCAGGATTTAGTGGAGTCGCCGAGATTGGCTATGCCCAACTCGTTTATTCCAAAATTGCAAATGCAATTTGCTGTCTTTTCAAGCCAGACGTATATAAATGAAAAAATCCACTTAAGTAAACTTGGTGGATTTTTATCATTTACATCCGCAATTAAATTGCGCTTGATGTGGAGTCGCCGAGAATCGAACTCGGGTCCAAACAAGCAACTAAAGAGTTTTCTACACGCTTATTTCCTGATTAGATTTTCGATATCGTGATAGACCAGGAACAGCCACACTATACTTATCTTCTTAATTTTTCGTAACAGCCCCGAAGCTTCACTGTTCTTAGGTTTATTTTTACGATTCACCTTAACCGACCGCCACAAACCAAAGCTTTCGAGGTGAATCCTGCTTTCCTACCTTGTAGGACGAGGCTAATCTTACTTTAATTCAGATTATGCAGCAAGAGCGTAGTTTCCTTCGCCGTTTATGTTGTTGTGAATTTGGATTTACGAGCAAAAAACACAATGCTCGACGTGCTTACCATTCAGTTCGACTTGCTGTCAAAACCAGTCGACCCCAAATTTGTGATTTTTGATTTAACAAAAATTGTTACGCAAAAGTAGTGTAAAGTTATTGGGTATAAAAATCAATAGGTTTAATATTTACCATTCAATAATTCGCCACCAATTGCCGATTTGGCTTCGATATCCAATTTTTTCATCATTTCATAGGTAGTACAAACGGCTGCCGAAGTGACCGGAATACCACATTCTGCTTGGATCAAATCAATCGCTTCCAAGGATGGCATTTGCACACAAGCCGAAACGACTAAAACATCTACATTTGTTAAGTCCAATTGCTTATAGATTTCTAATAAGTTCATCGGATTTTGAGCCGCTACTTCTAAGTTATCGGGGATTTCAAGCGCGATACTTTCTTTTACTTTGATGCCTTGGTGTTCAATATAATCAACCACCATATTGGTTAACGGCCGGATATAGGGTGTAATAATCGAAATTTGTTTGGCACCCAACACTTTCAATCCATTTATCAAAGCACCTGCTGAAGTAACGATAGGAGTTGGAAAATCATTCGCCACCGTTTCTTGATGCAAATTCACCTCCGATACACAATGATAGCCGCGTCCCATACTCATGATTGCCACCAAACAGGCGTAACCCATAACATCCACATGCGCATCGGATAACTCTTGAGCACACTTCAAACTCATGGCATCCATGGCTTCGAGTTCTTCTTTGGTTACTTTTTTCATCCGCATTCTGCTCGAATGAAACGTAAAACGTTCCGGCAAAATGGTCTCTCTCGAGCGAAAAATCGCTGGTATTTCGGTTTCCATCGTTATGTTGGATGAGGGAACTATTTGTCCAATTCGGTATTTTCTCATTTATTATTATGTTTATGTCACCCTGAGCGCTCTCGAAGTTTCGGGAGAAGGGCTATATTTTTTCATCTGTAATATTTTTGGGCGTTCCCCTTTCGGGTCGGGCTTTTCGCAGTACACGCCTGCCTGCCTGCCTGCAGGGTACTTGCTCCAATCCCTAACGCAATTTGTTTTTATTTAGAAATCTCCTTTATAGTATTCACAATGGTTCCAATTCCTTCTACAGTAGCTTCAATCACATCGCCATCATGCAACCATTCTTGGGGGTCGCGACCAGCACCAACACCAGCTGGAGTTCCGGTTGCGATGATATCTCCAGGTTCAAGTGTGAAAACCGTACTCAAATCTTCAATCAAATCATTGATGTTAAAAAGTAAAAATTTGGTATTAGAGTTTTGCTTTTCAACTCCGTTTACTTTTAGTGATAAATTTAGGTTGTGCGGGTTTTCGATTTCGTCTTTGGTAACCAAAATTGGTCCCATTGGTGCAAAAGTATCTTGTCCTTTAGAAACAATCCATTGACCTTCACGACGGCAATCACGAGCCGAGATATCATTGATTACGGTGTATCCAAAAACATAATCCAATGCATCAGCCCTTGGAACATATTTTCCTTTTTTACCAATAACAACAGCTAATTCTACTTCCCAATCTAACTGCGATGTAAGTTGGGTGTTTTTAATGATATCCGTATTTGTAGCGGTAACCGTTGTTGGTGGTTTCGAAAAGATAATTGGTTTTTGAGGTAATTTTCCTGTAGTGTCTAAAGTACGAGCACTTTCGGCTACGTGTTCGGTATAATTTAGCCCAATGCCAATAATGTTTTTTCGTGGTTTCGGAATAGGAGCGAGGAAGGTCACTTCATCCATTTTATAACCAATTTCTTCAAAGAAAGCTGGTTCGGTTTCAGCTATCATATCATTCAGTTCTTCAATCAATTCAAATCCCATATCAATTAATTCCAACATGGATGAAGGTAACGGAAAATTAGATATTTCTCCAAAGTCTTCCATATCGATAACTTGATTGTTATGGATGAATCCTAAACGTTGTTCGTCGCTGTCTTTTATTTTATAAGTAAGTAGTTTCATAGCTAATCTTTATCAATTTTTAGAACTTTAATTTTATTTTCTTTGGTTTTTATTTCAATAGTATAGTTGCCTTTTTTTTCAACTTGTGTTTTCAAACTTAAAATATCACAAAATGGTAAATCAGCTATTTTTATAGAATCGATACTTATAATTTCATCACCAAAGTTCATTTCTTTTGCTAGATTTTCGTCCCAAACTAAACCAATTACCAATTTATTATTTAATATAGTTGGTGCGTATTTTGGGGTAAAATTTTCAAGTGTGATAATAGAGTTAGTCTCGAAATAGGCATTTTTACTTTTGAAATCAATAATTAAATCGGTATAATTCAAGAAATCTAAACCAATTCTTGAATTGGTATCATCAGTTGTGTTGATTACTAAATTTTTTATCAAAGTTCTATTTACTATTGCTGTTTCAATAGTTAATAAATGCTGTAAATTTGCCTTGCCAGTACCAAAAAGACCAATACCATTTAGCCCTTCAGATTTGCCAAGAATTTCAAAGATTTTATGTTCATCAAAAATTTTAAATGCTCTATTTGACATATCATAAAATCCGCTCATCCCAGTATCTATCAATACCATATCAGAAGCTGTTTCTTTATTTTTTCCAATAAAATCAAACTCAATATAAGGTGCTTTTTGACTCCCTATTAATTTAATTTTAGATGGTTTTACAGTAGGATTCAGATTTTTTATGTTATCCGTTACAATGATTTTTTTTTCAGATTTACTTATTTTAATTATGGAGTTTCGCAATAGGTTGCTTCCAATAAATCCATCTAATTTAAAACATTGTAATAAGTTATGATTGTCTAAATCGTATACTAAAGCAGTTTGATTTTCAAAAACTAAGCTTCCTATTGCTAATTTTGGAATTTGAACCGATTGCATGGTTTCATTTAAATTATTAGCATCATTAACCGTTATACTCTTTGTTTTCTCTAAATTCAATGCTTCAAAGACTTTTTTAGATATAATGTTAGGCGCTCCAGTATCTAATAAAAAATTATATTCTTTCCCATTAATCACTACTGGTAAAACAATTTTATCATAGACTAATTGAAAATTAATTTCTTCAAAATATTTTTTTTTATTTATTGTCCCAATATCAAAATTGACCTCTTGAGAAAAAGTTGTTGTGGTCAGAATAAATAAAATAAATAATAAAAATTTTGTTTTCATTTTATGCTTATTAAGCGATAGGGTTGAAATCAATTTTGAGAATAACTAAACTAATTGATGTCCATTATTTTCTTCATATTCTTTAGATTGAAACAATCCTAATCCTTCTATCACAGGTAAATCATTAAAATTAAATAAACACGCATCTTCTGTTTCTGATGCGTTGTGATGTTCGTGCCACGCCCAAGACGGAACACAGAAAATATCACGTTCCTTCCAATCAAAACGTTGACCGTTTATGATAGAGTAACCGCTACCTTTCGCACATTGATAAACATAAGAACCAGTATGTTTATGTGCTTTGCCTTTGAAACCTGCTGGTAATAATTGCATCGAAGCGCTCATCGTTTGCATCACATGTCCGCCCGTTAACGGATTGGAGTATTGCATCAAAATTCCATCAAAAGGATTTACATCTTTTACATTTGCAGCTTCTACTAATGCCGGATATACTGATTTCCAAGAAAATTTGAATAATGGTGAATACGGTTTGTCCCAAGAATTATCTGCCGGAATCAATCCAGCGCAACCATATGTTATTGGGGAATGGTTTATTGGGGCGACTAAAGGTTGTTTTCCATCAAAAACGGCATAATCATTCGCTTCTAATGCATTGACCAATGGAATATCCAAGCCGTCTTGCCAAATACAGGTTTTTCCAGTAGCATCAACACCATGTTCGTGCCAGGTAGAATTGGGCGTAATCACAAAATCATTAACTTCAAACGTAATTTTATTGCCATCCACGACAGTGTAACCACCTTCACCTTCCATAATAAAACGCAAGGCCGAAGCTTTGTGTCGATGTGCCGAAGTACTTTCGCCAGGGCGTGTAACTTGAATTCCGGTATACAACCAACCCACAGCGGCGGAAACGTCTTTGCGTTTATCATTTACCAAATAAACGACTCGTCTACCTGCTTGTTCGGGTGTAACCAATTCGGATGACTTTAAAACTAAATCACGTAAATCTTCATATTTCCATAGCATAGGCACAGAAGAACTTCTTGGTTCCCAAGGTTCAATATCGTTGGCAACGGTCCATAAAGCACCTGCTCCCAATGTTTCTAGTTCTTTATAATAAGCTAATAACTCAGGTGATTCCTGAACTCTCGCTCTTCCGATTTGATCGTCTGAATAATTGTTTGTTTCCATTTATATTGTCTTAGTACTTAATACTTCAGTCTTACTACTACTTTTTATTAAATTCCTCATGATTGTCTATGAATGTAATCTTTCTGGTGGGAGCCGTATTCACTCGTAAATCAAAAATGTCAAATCGGTTGTAATGTCCTAAAATGTCGTGCATTTGTTTCGGTTGGATGCATTTCTCTAAATCAATATCAGCGTACACAATTCCTTCAACATCAATTAACGGTTCACCTATCACAGCACCATTTGGACCAATAAATCCCGAAAAAGCGGAATTCTTTCGCGTTAATAATTCATCTACATTAGGAACGTCAGCTCGCATGGCATCTTTGATTTCTTGTGAAATGGTAGAACACGAAACTATGGTAAACAGTTTTCCTTCAAACGAATGAGCAGCTGCACGAATCTTAATGGCTTCAGCCATATCATAATCAGGTGGCGCCACAGGTAATGAAATATAATTGGCGATGTGAATTAATTCGCCCTGAGATAATAAAGTGAAACGCGCTAACGTATTGGTGTTTTCACCACATGCTAACGTTCCGATTGGACCAATCTCCGTATCATATACTTTTAAAGATGAACCATCTCCGCTCGTCCAAGTGAGTTTTTCAGCCCAGGTTGGAACTAACTTTCTGTGTTTTCCAATTAAGTTTCCTTGATTATCAATGATGAGATTGGTATTGTATATTTCCCCATAACTATCTCCACGTTCGTTAATTCCGATAACGATGTGGATGTTGTTGTCTTTTGCCGCTTGAAATAATGGCTTCATACTTTCATCGGTAACCGCAACAGAGTTTTTATACAATTGTTCATACCATTTGCTGCCTTGCACTGGCGTCATAATCCAATTCCAATACGGATAACCCGCTATGAAAACTTCCGGAAAGGCGATGAGTTGCGCTCCATTTTGACTGGCTTCTTTTACAAAAGAAATTGCTTTAGCAATCGTTTTTTCTACATTTAGAAAAACAGGTGATGTTTGAACAGTGGCGGCTTTGAACTTTTTGAATTCCATGATAAAGTAGTAAGATTGGAGAATTAAGTATTAAGACTTAAATATTTTGAAATATTCTCTTTCATTTCCTCACTAAAAGCTTCGGCTTTAATTCTTTTTCGGTCATCTTGAATGGCTACGTTTACTAAGGTTACTTCACCTTCAAGTACTGTTTTTTCTTGTTCATTTATAAACTGAAATCCGCAAACGACTGATGAACTTTTTAATTCTTTTACCCAAAGGGATTTGGTTAGAATTTCTCCTATTCGGGCTGCGTTTTTGAACTGTACTTTCAAATCTACTGTAGGAATTCCGTTAGTTTCATGAATTTTAGAAAAAGGTCTATCGAGTGCTTCTTCAAACCAATCTTCGACTAAATCATTTAGCATTTCCAGAAAACGCGGATAGAAGACTATACCAGCGTAATCGACGTGTTTGAAACGAATTTTTTCTTGTTTTGTATAGGGTGGGTTCATATTATTCTTTTATGAATTTGCTTTGGTAAATTCTATTTTCTGAAAAGACTTTAATAAAGTAGATGCCTTTAGAAATATTTTCAGTCGCAATGTGCATGTTTTCACCATTATTTTGAATCACTATCTTTCCTAAAAGGTCATAAATTTGAATAGCGTTTATGGTATTTTCATTTTGAACAGAAACATTTAAAACATTTGTTACAGGATTTGGAAAAACCGAAATTGTATTTAACACAGGTGTTTGATTATTTAGAAGCGGTGAATCACCTGTAATACGGGCAATATTAATTCTGGGCATTCCATTGTATGAAGTGAATGGTCCAAAATAAAGGATTTTACCATCCGATTGCAGTGTTGAAAAAAATGGTAAATCATTAAAATTTGTCCCCGATTGAAATGTAGCGTCATTTGTTCCATTTGGATTTAATCGAATTGTATTCCAAATATAATTACCATTTAAACTTCCTGTGGCACACAAAATGATCTTGCCATTATTTTGTATTGTAGTATTTCTAATTGTCAAGTTTAAAGAAGAATCTAAGCCAAAATTAAAATCTTTATATCCTGTGGGTGTTAGTTTTATAAATTTATTTGAGGGTATGTTATCAAATTTAGAAAAATCACCAGTGATAAATATAGACTGATCAGGTAATATATCAATATCGTTTACTACACTGTATCCCAAATCGTTTTGAAATCCAACTCCAATTTGAAAGCTTGGATCCACCGAACCATCTGACAGAATCCGTGCTAAACAATTCCCATAATGAGTATCGAAACCATAAAAATCACCACCTACCAATATCTTCTCATCAGGTTGAATAATGATTTTATAAACTGTGCCAACACCACCATTTGTTATAGGTCCTATACCAACGTTGAATGTAGTGTCTATAGAGCCATCAGAATTTAATCGTAATATTGATTTACAAGGTGTATTTGTAGTTACTCCATTATTGCCAATGGTATAATAGCCATTAAAACTTCCACCAACAACTATTTTGCCATCTTGTTGTAATGATACAGTAAAAACATTACCGCCAAAATTTATACTATTAAAATTAGAGTCGATTGAGCCATCGTTATTTAAACGTATTATGTTGCCATGATTTAAAAAAACACCATTAAATGAATCAAAATTACCAACTGCAATAATTTTTCCATCTGGCTGTATCGCTATATCGGAAACAGTTGGAATTGAAGATATATTAACAAAATCGAAGCCACCACCAATTGCAAATGAATTATCAATAGAACCGTCTGTATTTAATCTAACAATTCCTCTTTTTGTTTCTCCATTAAAAATTGAAAACGTTCCACCAACTATAATTTTACCATCGGATTGTACAACAGCTGCTTTTAACCATTGTGAAAACGATCCAAGATTAACAGCTGTACCGGAACTGAAAGTTTCGTCCAATGTTCCGGGTTGAGCAAAACAATTGATTGCAAAAAAAATAAATAAAAGTTTTTTCATTTTTTATTGATTTATAATTTATGAACGTTGTCTCCTTCCAAAATATAAATAATTCTTATGAACTCTGTCTTCTTTACGCAAATATATATTTCTCTTTTTCTCATGGCTTTAACTTAAACCGTTGAATTTTTCCGGTCTCTGTTTTAGGCAAAGCTTCGGTAAAACAAATTACTCTTGGGTATTTATAAGGCGCCGCTACTTCTTTGAACCAGTGTTGAATATGGTTCTTCATATCATCTGTAGCTTTACTTTTTTCTTTCAATACTATATGGGCGCAAACTAGCATTCCGCGTTCTTCATCGGGCATTCCCACTACTGCACATTCTAGAATTTCTTCATGGGTTAGCAACACACTTTCAACTTCAATGGCTGCAATATTATATCCCGAAGAAATAATCATATCATCACCGCGCGCCACAAACCAAAAATAGCCCTCTTCATCTTGGCGAAAGATATCGCCGGTTATGTTCCAGCCGTTTTGAACGTATTCTTTTTGCTTTTCTTCTCTATTCAAATACTTACAGCCAGTAATGCCTCGAACTGCTAATCTGCCGGGTTCATTTGTAGCCATTTCCTTTCCGTTTTTATCTAAAATCTTAGCTTCATAACCCGTTATAGCTAAACCCGTTGCGCCAGGTTTCATGTTGGCTTCGTTAGACGATATAAAGATATGCAAAAGTTCGGTTGCACCAATGCCATCAACGATTTTCAAACCAGTAGCTTCGTGCCAATCTTGCCAAACTTTCAAGGGCAATGGTTCACCAGCCGAAACACATTTACGCAAACTAGCAATATCAAAATCATGAACTTTGGTCGTTATAATTCTCCAAGCCGTTGGTGCAGTAAAACAGATGGTAATTTTATGTTCCTGAATGGCTTGTAGCAAAAGATCGGGCGAAGGTTTTTCGATTAAAAATGTAGAGGATCCAAAATACATCGGAAACAAAACCAATCCACCAAGACCAAAAGTAAAACCCAGTGGTGGACTTCCAGTGAAAATATCGTCAGATGTTGGTTGTAATGAATATTGCGGAAAAGCTTCGCAAATATTTAAAATATCTTTGTGGAAATGCGATGTCATTTTGGGCAAACCCGTCGTTCCTGAGGTGAATCCGATTAGGGCAACTGCATCTGATTTGGAATGATAATTATCAAATGTTTTTGGTTTTGAAGCCATCAATTCTTCTAATTGTGAATGGCCATAATAACAAATAGATTTTATAAAATCAGATTTTACTAATTGCATCTCTTCGGCTAAATCAATATCGCAAAAGGCATGACTGATTACGGCACAATCCATTATGGTTGTTAGTTCTTTGGAACGTAGTAACGGCATAGTTGCTACGACTATTCCACCTGCTTTTAGAATCGCAAACCAACACGCTACCATCATAGGGTTATTGGCTGAACGAATTAACACGCGATTGCCTGATTGTATCCCTAAATCATCAATTAAAACATGGGCGATTTGATTGGCTTTTTCATATAGGTCTTGATAGGTCCAAGTTTGCTCAAAGGTTCTTAAGCATATAGTATTTCCTCTCCCTTCTTTGATATGATAGTCTAAAAGCCGATCCACGCAATTGAGCATTTCCGGTTGGTTGAACTGCGGTAGATTTTGGAAAAGATAGTCGGGCTGCAAGTCGAGACTTGGTAAATTATCGTAAGCGAAATTGTCTGCGTAATTTTTCATGTTTTAATTATTTCTCGCAAAGACGCAAATTCACAAAGTTTTGGTCTTAATACTTAATTTAATTGTCTTGATACTATTTCTTATTACTTTTTGGTTTCAATGCCTTTTTCATGGCTTCGGTTTGTTTTCTTTCCGTTGCTTTCAAAGGATATAAATGTGAGCTTCCTGTTTTGTATTGATTTGGAATATCATTGGTTTCAAATTGCTCGTAAGCTGCAGCATTTCTAACAAAATTAGCATCGGCTAGTAATGGACGACCAAGTGCTACTAAATCCGCTTTTCCGTTTAAAATTATGGTATTGATTTGATCAATATCTTGGATGTAACCCGTTGTTATGGTTGGGATAGAAACGGTATTTCGAACCAAATCAGAAAAAGGTGTTTGCCACATTCTTCCCGTTTGCGGTTTTTGATGTGCAACAGTATTTCCGGTAGAAACATTGATGATGTCTGCACCAGCATTTTTAAAAGCAGTTGCTATGGTAATAACATCTTCTTCTGAAATTCCATTGGCTGCCCAATCCGAGGCGGATATTCTGACTGACATTGGTTTTTCTTTTGGAAATACGTTTCTCATTTCATTGAAAACGCGTAACGGAAATTTCATACGGTTTTCAACACTTCCACCAAATTCATCAGTTCTGAAATTGGTTAAAGGCGATAGGAAAGAAGCTAATAGAAATCCGTGATGGGCTTGTAATTCAATTAGGTCAAATCCGGCTTCATTTGCATTCTTTGTTGCCTCAACAAATTGAGAAGTAACCATATCTATATCGGACAAAGTCATTTCTTTTGGGATAACAAAATTTTCGTTAAACGGAATAGGTGATGCTGAAATGAGTTCCCATGGATTTTGAATAGGTTCCGTTTCCCATGGTTTTTTTGTTGCTCCTTTTCTACCCGCATGGCCTAGTTGAATTCCGATCTTTGTTTGGGTATTTTGGTGAATAAAATCAGTTATATTTTTCCATTTAACTATTTGTTCTTGAGCATATATTCCTGCACAACCTAAAGTAATACGTCCCGTTTTAGAAACCGCAGTCATTTCGGTTAGAATTAATCCAACACCACCCGTTGCTCTGCTTCCGTAATGCACCAAATGCCAATCGGTAACTTCTCCGTTTTCGGCAGCGTATTGTCCCATTGGCGCCATGACGATGCGGTTTTGTAATTCTACATCACGAAGTTTAAATTTAGTAAATGCGGCGGGTATCTCGACTGCGTTCGAAGTTAAAGTATTAAACTCAGTCAAAACCTTATCAGTAAACGATTTATCGCGCAAGCGAAGATTTTCATAGGTAACTTTTTTGGAGCGTGTCATGCAACCAAAAGCAAACTGATATAAAGGATGTTGGTTGTTTCGGTCCATATTTTCAAACCAATCTAACGAAACTAGAGCCGCATGTTGAATCATCTCAACAGTGTTTCTTCGAGTTTTATCATATTGCTCAAAAGCTGCTGGGACATTGTTTGGATTGGCAATTACAGCGTCAGACAAACCAATTGCCGAATCCATGGCTAATTTGGTTCCGGAACCAATAGAGTAGTGGGCTGTTGCTTTCGCATCTCCCAAAAGAACCATGTTATTATGATGCCATTTTTCATTAGTTACATGCGGAAATTGACGCCAATGTGATTTGTTTGAAATTAGTGGATGTCCGTCGAGTTCATCTTTGAATATTTCGGATATTTTAGCAATCGTATCTGTTTCATTGGTTACTTCGAAACCATGTTTTTGCCAAGTTTCATCGCTGCATTCAAAGATCCAAGTGCTCATTCCCGGTTCATACTGATAGGAGTGAGCTACAATTAATCCGTGAGGTGTATTTCTAAAAAAATAGGTAAATGCGTCCAATGGTTTGGTTGATCCTAACCAAACAAATCGGTTTTTCTTTACTGAAATTTTGGTTCCAAATTCATTGGCAAATTGTGTTCTGATGGCACTTCCAATGCCGTCACAAGCCACAACGATATCAGAATCTTTGAATTGGTTAAAATCGTCTATATTTTGTTCAAAATGAAGATTCACGCCTTCTTCTAGGCATCTTTGTTGCAGTAATTGTAAAAGCGTTTTTCGAGAACATCCACAAAAACCATTTCCTGCAATGTTAACGGTTTGCCCATCACGAGCGATGATAATATCATCCCAATAAGCAAAATTGCTTCTAATTAATTCATAGGATTTTAAATCTCTAGAAAGAAATTCACTTAAAGTCTCATCGGAAAACACGACTCCGAATCCAAAACTGTCATTGGACTTGTTACGTTCATACACATCTATTTGACAATGAGGCATTGCTTTTTTCGTTAGTATGGAAAAGTATAATCCACCAGGGCCGCCACCAATTACAGTTATTTTCATTCTTTACTATATGTTTTAATTTCTTTTTATTGAGAATAGTTCTCCGATTTTGGCATAATTGGAACCTGCTAATCTTGAAACTGGTTTGTATTTTTCTAAATTAATCTTGTAATTGTCTAACAAAACATCATCATCAAAATGCATCATGACGATACGCCCAATGAGTATACATGCACCACCATTTTTATGTCCTTCAAGGAAATAATGATGCGCCAATTCGCATTCAAAAGTTATTAAACTTTCTTTCACGCGCATTGGCTTTATTTTATTTGAAGGAATTGGGGTTACACCTGCCAATTCAAATTCGTCAACATCAGAAGAAACAGATTGTGCTGTCATATTCATTTGCTCTACTACATCTTCGGTTACCATATTGACTACAAATTGTTTGGTAGCCAATATATTATTTAAGGTGTCTTTGTAAATATGGTTGCCTATTCCAGTAGAAAACATTACATGTGGAGGATCATCACCGACTGCATTAAAATAAGAAAAAGGAGCTAAATTATTGATTCCGCTTTCGCTGATACTTGAAATCCAACCAATTGGTCTTGGAATAATAGAACCCGTTAAAAGTTTGTAAACGGCAGTATGTTCTAGTTCGTTTGGATCAAATTGCATGGTGTTATTTGTTTGTTACAAATTAAATAAAAAATATACTAGTACTATATCGTTTTAGGAAAAATAAGTTTGCTTATTTTCAAAGTATATTTCTTTTTAAATAGTAATAAAGTATTATTTTTATAAAAATATTCGATTTATATCATGAGTTATTATAAAATACTGAATCTTGAGCACTACTTCAAAATGTATAAAAAGTCTATTCGTGAACCCAGAAAGTTTTGGGACAGAATAGCTGATGAAAATTTTACTTGGTATCAAAAATGGGATAAAGTTTTTGAATTTAATTTTCAAGAAGCCAAATTCAAATGGTTCATAGATGCTAAAGTAAACATCACCAAAAACTGCATCGATAGACATTTGGCAAGAAGAGGCGACAAAACTGCTATAATATTTGAACCAAACAATCCCTCTGAAGAAGCATTACATATAAGCTATAATGATTTATATGAAAAAGTCTCAAGAATTGCCAATGTACTTCGTGAACAAGGAGTTAAAAAAGGAGATAGGGTTTGTATTTATTTGCCAATGATCCCTGAATTGGCTTATACAGTTTTAGCTTGCGCTCGAATAGGAGCTGTGCATTCCGTAGTATTTGCTGGATTTTCAGCTTCGGCACTAGCCGCTCGAATTAATGATTGCGAATGTAAAATGGTCATCACTTCAGACGGAAGTTACCGCGGAGATAAAACTATTGATTTAAAAGGAATTGTTGATGAAGCTCTACAAAAATCACCATGTGTAGAAAAAGTGTTAGTTGTTAAACGAACGAATACTGAAGTAGTCATGAAAGAAGGTCGTGATCAATGGTTGCAGGATTTAATGGATGCTGCTATACCCAATAATGTGGCAGAAATTATGGATGCTGAAGATCCTTTATTTATTTTGTATACTTCGGGTTCAACCGGAAAACCAAAAGGGATGGTTCATTCTACCGCAGGGTATATGGTTTATACTGCTTATACATTTAAAAATGTTTTTGCTTATGAAGAAAGTGATGTGTTTTGGTGTACTGCAGATATTGGCTGGATTACGGGTCATTCTTATATTCTTTACGGTCCGTTATTAAATGGGGCAACCACAGTAATTTTTGAAGGTGTGCCATCTTATCCAAACTATAGTCGATTTTGGGAAGTTATCGAAAAGCATAAAATAACACAATTCTATACTGCACCTACTGCCATTAGGGCATTAGCAAAAGAAAGCTTGGATTATGTCCAAAAATATCCGCTACGTTCTTTAAAAGTAATCGGTTCTGTTGGGGAGCCAATCAATGAAGAAGCTTGGCATTGGTATAACGACCACGTAGGCGGTAAGCGATGTCCGCTTGTTGATACTTGGTGGCAAACAGAGACTGGTGGCATCATGATTTCACCGGTACCATTCGTAACTCCAACAAAACCAACGTATGCTTCATTACCATTACCAGGGATTCAACCGGTTTTAATGGATGAATTGCGTAACGAAATAGAAGGTAATCAAGTTACCGGAAGTTTATGCATAAAATTTCCATGGCCATCTATTGCAAGAACCATTTGGGGTGATCATCAGCGTTACAAGGAAACTTATTTCACCGCTTTTCCAGGTAAATATTTTACGGGTGATGGAGCTTTACGCGATGAGGTTGGGTATTATAGAATAACGGGTAGAGTAGACGATGTAATAATTGTTTCGGGTCATAATCTTGGAACGGCTCCTATTGAAGATGCTATTAATGAACATCCAGCTGTAGCTGAAAGTGCTATAGTTGGTTTCCCTCATGATATAAAAGGAAATGCTTTGTATGGTTTTGTTATTCTGAAGGAAGTTGGTGAATCTAGAAATCAAGATAATTTGGCTAAAGAAATTAATCAATTAATTTCAGATCAAATTGGACCAATTGCTAAATTAGATAAAATTCAATTTGTTTCGGGTTTACCCAAAACACGTTCGGGTAAAATTATGCGAAGAATATTGCGAAAAATTGCTGAAGGAGATTTTAGTAATTTTGGAGATACTTCTACCTTATTGAATCCAGAAATTGTGGATGAAATTAAGAATGGAAAAATATAATATAAAATAGCGCTTGTCATTCCCGAGAAGGCGGGAATAAAAAACCCGTCACGCTCAGCGGACGGGTTTTTTGCAGCACTAAAAAACTAAGTTTATAGGTTTATCGCAAACGATCCACAGATTTTACGAGATCTTCATCCTTTTTGATGGCTTTGTTGGCCAAAACCAAAAATACGATAGAAAAAATAGGTAAGAACATCCCAATACCTTTCTCAGAAACAGTAGCTGTTTCTCCAGATAAATTTAGTGTTCGATACACAAATAATCCTAATAAAATTAAATTCAATATTATATTCAATCTGCCCATGACAAATTGTTGTTGTCTTTTTTTGTGTGATAATATACTTAATAAAGTTAGTGTTGTACTTAATCCAAAAAGGCTTACGTAAACGATGTCCATCATAAAATAGAATGACATGCCATTGGTGTTTGTCCATAACGGAAAAACAAATGGCATTACTCCAGTAATGATAAAGCAAACAATCAAATAATATGTTTGTGGTCTAAACATTTCTATTTTTCAATAATCCTTTGCAAAAATATAGTTTCTTTTTAAAAAAATACTATTGCATGATAAAATATTATTTGTATTATTGCATTACAAATCCGAAACAACTTCAGAAAACGGATTTCTCCAATCATTGAACCTACCCATATTCCCCTTTTATTTATTAAAAATAATTTACAATATAAATACTATTTATGTTTGATATTTCTGCCCTAAAAGAAATGAAGCTAGCAGAGCTTCAAGAAATTGCCAAATTAGCCCAAACGATAAAAGTTGCTGGTGCCAAAAAAGAGACATTAATCACTCAAATTTTGGAGCACCAAAACAAAGCAGTTGAAAGTGAAACCACTACAAGTGTTTCAGAAGTACTAATAGAACCTAAATTGAAACGTGCCCGTATTACTCCAGAGGCAAAAAAAACAAATGAGATTTCTCAAAGTAATTTATTTTCAGAAGAAGTACCAACTGAAAATATTGAAGTAATACCTGTTGTACTAAACAAAAATCCAAAGTTTAAAAAACCTTTTGAAAAAAAGAGAAATAATAAGCTTGATGATGTTACTGAAAAAGTAGAAGAAAGTGATGTTATTGAATCTCCAATTGAAACCAAACAAATTGAATATCAGGATTTAAATATGTTAGAACCAAGCATTTCTAATGGTAATCAGGAAGCACGTCCAAAACATCAAAATGGTAATCAAAATGCCAACAATAATAATCCTAATTTTAAAGGGAAGAAGCAAAGCAATTTCAGAGATTCTGATTTTGAGTTTGATGGTATCATAGAAAGTGAAGGTGTTCTTGAAATGATGCCTGATGGATATGGTTTTTTACGTTCTTCAGATTATAATTATTTAGCTTCACCAGATGATATTTATTTATCAACGTCACAAATCAGGTTATTTGGTTTGAAAACGGGTGATACTGTAAAAGGTGTTGTTCGCCCTCCAAAAGAAGGTGAAAAGTTTTTCCCATTAGTAAAAGTTTTAAAAATTAATGGACATGATCCGCAAGTTGTGCGTGATCGAGTTTCATTCGAACATTTAACACCCATTTTTCCACAAGAAAAATTTAATATCGCCGAAAAGCAAGCCAGTGTTTCTACACGTATAATTGATTTGTTTTCACCAATCGGAAAAGGGCAACGTGGAATGATAGTAGCGCAACCCAAAACGGGTAAAACCATGCTGTTAAAAGACATTGCCAATGCTATAGCAGCGAATCATCCAGAAGTCTATTTGATTGTTTTGTTAATTGATGAGCGTCCAGAAGAAGTTACCGATATGCAACGTAGCGTTCGTGGAGAAGTTATCGCTTCTACTTTTGATAGAGAACCAATGGAGCATGTGAAAATTGCCAATATTGTTCTCGAAAAATCAAAAAGATTAGTTGAATGTGGTCACGATGTAGTGATACTTTTAGATTCTATTACACGTTTGGCTAGGGCTTATAATACGGTACAACCAGCCTCTGGAAAAGTGCTTTCGGGTGGTGTTGATGCTAATGCGTTGCAAAAACCAAAGCGTTTCTTTGGTGCAGCTCGTAATGTTGAAAACGGTGGTTCATTGAGTATCATTGCTACAGCTTTAACTGAAACCGGTTCTAAAATGGACGAAGTAATCTTCGAAGAATTCAAAGGAACTGGTAATATGGAATTACAGTTGGATAGAAAAATAGCCAACCGTAGAATTTTCCCTGCTATCGATTTAACGTCTTCAAGTACACGTCGCGACGATTTATTATTAGATCCAAATACATTGAAACGTATGTGGATACTGCGTAAATTCCTTGCCGATATGAATCCAGTAGAATCTATGGATACTATTAATGATAAGATTAAAAAGACTCGAAACAATGAGGAATTCCTCATCTCGATGAATGATTAAATATTTTGAATCCCAACTGAAAGGTTGGGATTTTTTAATTAAAAATGCCATCTTGTCATATTGTTCTCTCTAAAACTGACAATTTATTTCTATTTGTTCCTTGGCACAATACTTGACTTTCGAGAATCAGGTTTTAAAACGAAACACACAATAAAAAATATAAATTTTAAAAAAAAATGGGAAAAATAATCGGAATTGACTTAGGTACCACAAACTCATGCGTTTCTGTGATGGAAGGACAGGAAGCAGTAGTAATTCCTAATTCAGAAGGAAAAAGGACTACACCATCAATCATTGCATTTGTAGAAGGTGGAGAAATTAAAGTGGGTGATCCTGCCAAAAGACAAGCAGTAACAAATCCAACAAAAACAGTTGCTTCTATCAAACGTTTTATGGGACATACTTATGCTGAAACAACTGATGAAGCTAAAAAGGTGCCTTATAGCGTAGTTAAAGGCGACAACAATACACCACGTGTGGATATTGACGGTCGTTTATACACTCCACAAGAGTTATCAGCAATGACGCTTCAAAAAATGAAGAAAACGGCTGAAGACTATTTAGGTCAAACTGTTACCGAAGCTGTTATTACGGTTCCAGCTTACTTTAATGATGCGCAACGTCAAGCTACTAAAGAAGCTGGTGAAATTGCGGGTCTAAAAGTTATGAGAATCATCAATGAGCCAACCGCTGCAGCTCTTGCTTACGGGTTGGATAAAAAAGGACACGATCAAAAAATTGCGGTTTATGATTTAGGTGGTGGTACTTTTGATATTTCTATCTTAGAATTAGGAGATGGCGTTTTCGAAGTATTATCAACGAATGGAGATACTCACTTAGGTGGAGATGATTTTGATCAAACGATAATTGATTGGTTGGCAGATGAATTCAAATCTGAAGAAGGTATTGATTTACGTTTAGATCCAATGTCGTTACAAAGAATTAAAGAAGCTGCTGAAAAAGCAAAAATCGAATTATCATCTTCTGCAGAAACAGAAATCAATTTGCCCTACGTTACAGCTACAGCTTCTGGACCAAAACACTTAGTAAAAAAATTAACCAGAGCTAAATTCGAGCAATTATCAGATTCTTTAGTAAAACGTTCAATGGAACCAGTTGCTAAAGCGTTAAAAGATGCTGGTTTATCCACTTCAGATATTGATGAAATTATTTTAGTAGGAGGTTCTACTAGAATGCCAAGAATTGCTGATGAGGTTGAAAAATTCTTTGGTAAAAAAGCGTCTAAAGGAGTAAACCCTGATGAAGTGGTTGCGATTGGCGCTGCTATTCAAGGTGGTGTTTTATCTGGAGATGTAAAAGATGTATTGTTATTAGACGTTACGCCTTTATCTTTAGGTATCGAGACTATGGGGAATGTGATGACAAAGTTAATCGAGTCAAATACTACGATTCCAACCAAAAAATCACAAGTATTCTCAACAGCGGCAGATAACCAACCGAGTGTTGAAATTCACGTATTGCAAGGAGAAAGAACGATGTCTGCTGATAATAAAACAATTGGTCGTTTTCACTTAGACGGAATTCCACCAGCACCAAGAGGTGTTCCACAAATTGAAGTAACTTTTGATATTGATGCCAACGGTATTATTAAAGTATCGGCTACTGATAAAGGAACTGGAAAATCACATGACATCCGTATCGAAGCTTCATCTGGCTTAACCGCTGAAGAAATAGAAAGAATGAAAAAAGATGCCGAAATGAATGCTGATGCTGACAGAGTTGCTAGAGAAAGAGCAGAGAAATTAAATGAAGCAGACAGT
>CANHWG010000048.1 GCA_947464335.1 Flavobacteriaceae bacterium | reverse complement strand
TTGTGCCGGTGATGTTCCTGCAATGATTTCATTAACGGCTACTGATAATTGCTCTGGTGCTATTACTGTTCAAGGTGTGGATACTGTTGCTGCTGGGAACTGTCCTAACTCGTTCACCGTAACTAGAACTTGGACCTTTACTGATGCGTGTAATAATTCATCTTCAGTTTCTCAAACAATTAACGTAAATGATAACATTGCACCAGTGGCTCCTCAAGCTCCAGCTTCTATTACTGCAACTTGTAGTGGAGAAGTTCCTGCAATGATTTCATTAACGGCTACTGATAATTGCTCTGGTGCTATAACCGCTCTAGGTGTAGATACAATAACTCCTGGTAACTGTCCTAACTCGTTCACCGTAACTAGAACTTGGACCTTTACTGATGCGTGTAATAATTCATCGTCTGTATCTCAAACTATTAGTGTTGGAGACACACTTTCACCTACTGTTCCTCTAGCTCCTGCTACTCTAAACGTAGCTTGTGCTGGTGATGTTCCTGCAATGATTTCACTTACTGCAAATGATAATTGTAATGGTGCAATAACTGTATTGGGCGTTGATTCAATTGCTCCAGGTAGTTGTTTAAATTCATTCACAGTAACTAGAACTTGGACCTTTGTTGACGGTTGTGGAAACACCTCTTCAGTATCACAAACAATTAACGTAAATGATACTGTAGCGCCAACCTTCAATCAAAGTGCTCCAGCAAATACAACAGCTTCTTGTGATAACATTCCTGCTCCAGCAGTTTTAACTGCAGTGGACAACTGTGGAACTGCTTCAGTTAACATGACAGAAACAACTTTGGCTGGAAGTTGCCCATCAAACTATCAAATAGTAAGAACATGGATAGCAACTGATGTTTGTGGAAACAATAGTGCTCCAGTATCACAAACAATTACTGTTTCAGATACTGTTGGACCACAAACTAATATTTCCGATCTAAACATCACAGTAACTTGCGATGCTATACCTGTTGTTCCTGTAATAACTGCTGCCGATTTTACTGATAATTGTTCAACTGTTGGCGCACCTGTGTTTACAACAGTAACATCACCTACTGTTAGTGGTACTTATACAATTACTAGAACTTGGACAGTAGCTGACTCATGCGGAATTACTACAACAATTACTCATGTAATCAATGTTACTCAAGTTACTAATGTAACTACTGTAGTAGCTACTGGTGAAATTTGTAATGATCAAGAAGATATAACTTATGACTTGTCAATTCATTTACCTTTAGGAACACCTGCAGGTGGTACTTGGTTAAATGAAAGCAGTGTTGGAACACTTAACGGTTCAGTTCTGAATTCGAACGGAGTTGCTGAAGGAAGTTATATATTTTCTTATTCTTATGATACAGGAAATTGCCCTCAAAAAGTAAATGTTATTGTTCCTATTGTTACATGTGGTATTGTCGAACCATGCGCATTAATTGTTATACACAATGCGTTTACTCCAAATAATGATGGTACAAATGAGTACTTTAGTATCGAAAACATTGAGGATTTCACTTGTTATCCAACAAATAGTGTAGAAATATACAACCGTTGGGGAGTATTAGTTTATGAAACTAAACAATATGATAACAATTCACGTAAATTTGTTGGTATCTCTGAAGGAAGAGCTACTATAAGTAAATCGGAAGAATTGCCAACAGGAACCTACTTCTATATTATTCAGTGGACAACATCTGATGGAGAAACTGTTAATAAAGACGGATATTTATACCTTACTAGATAAAAAACCCTACTAATTCCTGAGGGTTGAAAAACCCTCAGGATAAAAAATAGAAAATATGAGAACAAAAATTTTAATTTTCGCTTTGATGTTAACGTGTTACAGTGGTTTTGCACAACAAGACGCACAGTATACCCAATACATGTATAACACCATTAATATCAATCCGGCTTACGCAGGATCGAGAGGAGTAATGAGTATCTTTGGATTGCATCGTACCCAATGGGTAGGATTAGATGGTGCACCTACTACAAATGCTTTCTCTTTAAACACCCCAATCAACAATAGTAATTTAGGACTTGGACTTTCTGTTGTAAATGATAGAATTGGTCCAACCAGTGATAACACCATTTCGGCGGATATCTCTTATACTGTGCCAATGTCCGAGGATTACAAAATGTCTTTTGGTATTAAAGCTTCTGGAAACATGTTTAATTTGGATACTAATAAATTGAGACCTCAAGATCAAAATGATCCGAATCTTCAGAATTTTAACAATGAGTTTACTCCGAATTTTGGAGCTGGAGTTTATTTGCATTCAGATAAGTTATATTTTGGACTTTCAGTACCAAACTTTCTACAGGATTCAAAATTCAATGATAATGAGGTAGCTGTTTTTGAAGAAAGAATGACCTTTTACACAATTGGAGGATATGTATTTGATTTGTCTCAATCTATAAAATTCAAGCCTGCTTTCTTAACAAAAGTAGTTACAGGATCGCCATTACAAGTAGATGTCTCAGCTAACTTCTTATTCTATGATAAGTTAATGCTTGGAGGTGCTTATCGTTGGGATGCGGCGGTGAGTGCACTAGCAGGTTTTCAAGTAACGGATGGATTATTCATTGGTTATAGTTATGATATGGATACCACAAGACTAAGAAATTATAACTCTGGTTCTCATGAGATATTCTTAAGATTTGAGCTGTTCAACAAAGTAAGTAAAATGGTATCACCTAGATTCTTCTAATAACAAGACGATTATGAAATCAACGATTCACGAATTCCGAAAAAACAATTTTAAAATTGTGAGTAAAAATAAAATTATATACTTAGTATTGGTTACTTTAACTTGTTTGAATAGCTATTCACAAGGAAGTAGAAAAGAAGTAAAAGGAAATAAGGAGTATGATAAATACGCTTATGTAGATGCTATAAAAACTTATGAACGCATTTATAACAAAGGATATAAATCGCCCGATTTACTTCTTAAAATTGGAAATGCTTACTATTTCAATGCTGAATTAGAAAAAGCTAATAAATGGTATGATGAACTTTATGCATCGAATCCAGATCAAGAAGCAGAATTCTATTATCGTTTTGCTCAAACACTTAAAGCTACTAAAGAGTATACTAAATCTGATGCCATGATGGCTAAGTTTGGAGAAAAAAGTGGTAATGACTCTAGAGCAAAACTATTTTCTCAAAAAAGAAATTATTTAGAAGATATAAAAAATAATTCAGGGAGATACAAAATAGAAAATGCCGGAATTAACTCGAAGTATTCTGACTATGGAACTGCGTTCATGGGTACCAAGGTGATATTCTCGTCTGCCCGTGATACTGGAAACTTCTCAAAAAGAATTCATACATGGACTGGTCAATATTTCACCAATCTTTATGGTTCTCCAATAGCAGAAGATGGTTCTTTAGGCGCTGTAGATAAATTTGGGAAAAAATTAAATACCAAATTCCATGAAGATACTCCTGCATTTACTAAAGATGGTAAAACGGTTTACTTTACAAGAAACAACTTTCTTGATGGTAGAGGTTATGATGGAAAAAAAGTAACACTTTTAAAAATCTATACTGCTAAAGTTGATAAAGATGGTCAATGGAACAATATAACTGCACTTCCTTTTAATAGTGATAATTATCAATCAGCGCATCCTGCTTTATCTCCAGATGAAAAAACCTTATACTTTGCCTCTGATATGGAAGGTTCACGTGGTCAATCTGATTTATATAGAGTAAAGATTAACGAAGATGGAAGTTTTGGAACACCTGAGAATCTTGGTGATAAAATCAATACTTCTGGCAGAGAAACCTACCCATTTGTAAATGATGATAACGAATTGTACTTTGCTTCAGACGGTCAACCAGGATTAGGTGGATTGGATATCTTTATCACTAAATTACCTAAAGATGGTAGCCTAGAATTTAAACAAGTTTTAAACGTAGGAGAAGAAGCTAATAGTCCTAAAGATGATTTTGCTTTAATTATCAATTCAAAAACTAAAAGAGGATTTTTAAGCTCTAATAGAGATGGTGGTCAAGGAAATGACGACATCTACAAATTCATAGAAACTAGACCAATTTGGTGTGAACAATTACTATTTGGAGTTGTTACTGATGCGAAAACAAACGCTGTTTTACCAAATGCTAAATTGATTCTTTTTGATGAAAAATTCAATCAACTAAAAGAAACAACTTCTGATGCTGAAGGAAATTATGAATTTAAAGAAATAGAATGTGGTACTAAATATTTTGTTAGAACTTCATTAGAATCATATACTACTAAAGAATCTGCTGTAATCATTGGTAAAACTGATGGTAAAACCGAGTTAAATATTGAACTTGAAAACACTCAAAAACAAGTTAAACCTGGTGATGACTTAGCAGATATTTTTGGAATCAATTTAATTTATTTTGATTTAGACAAATGGAATATCCGACCAGATGCAGCTGTTGATTTGGCTAAAATTCTAGATGTATTAGAACAATATCCATCTATGAAAATTGATATTCGTTCTCACACGGATAGTCGTGCTTCTTTTGCTTATAACGTTAAATTATCTGACAGAAGAGCTAATTCTACTATGCAATGGTTAATTAGTAAAGGAATTGCAAAAGAAAGACTAACTTCTAAAGGATTCGGAGAAACACAACTAATTAATAAATGTGCCGATGGCGTTGAATGTACCGAAGCGGAACACCAATTAAACAGAAGAAGTCAATTCGTAATTACTAGCTTATAAACTAGCATACCCTAATTATCAATATCAAAAAAAGCATCCCGAAATGGATGCTTTTTTTTATCTTTGAATTATGAGAATAAATACCCTTTTTAAAGATTTCTTGGAGAGTGAGAAAGCAGGCGGTTTTATTCTTATTGGGTGTACTTTACTTTCCTTATTTTTAGCTAACTCTTCATGGAGTGATCATTATTTACATTTTTGGCATCACCATTTAGGAACTAATTCTATTGAGTATTGGATCAATGATGGCTTAATGACAATTTTCTTTTTATTGATTGGTTTAGAATTAGAAAGAGAAGTCTATGCTGGTGAGTTATCCAATATAAAAAATGCCTTACTGCCTATTTCGGCAGCCATTGGTGGAATGTTGATTCCGGCCGGAATATATTTATTCTTAAACTACGGAACCGAAACACAATCTGGAGCAGGAATTCCTATGGCGACTGATATTGCTTTTGCTTTAGGTATTTTATCGTTGTTAGGTAACCGAGTTCCCGTTTCATTGAAAATATTTTTAACTGCTTTAGCCGTAATTGATGACCTCGGTGCCATCTTAATTATTGCACTTTTTTATACCAAAACTATTGTTTGGAGTAATTTAATCATTGCCTTAAGCATCTTCGTTTTCCTACTTATTTTAAACCGATTAAAAGTTCGAAACTTGATACTCTATTTACTTTGCGGAATTGCCATGTGGTATTTTATGCTTAATTCAGGTGTTCATGCTACCATTACCGGAGTATTATTAGCTTTTGCTATTCCATTCGGAAACGGTGATGAGAAATCGACATCTTACATTTTACAACACTTTTTACACAAACCCGTTGCCTTTTTTATTTTACCTGTTTTTGCATTAGCCAATACTGCAATTATTTTAAATTCTGATTGGCACTATGCGTTGAGTCATTCGTATACTATTGGAATTGCCTTGGGATTACTTTTGGGCAAACCTATTGGAATTTGTCTGTTTAGTTTTCTTTCGGTCAAACTAAAAATAAGTAAACTTCCCAATGATTTAAATTGGAAATCGATAATTGGGGTAAGTTTTTTAGGAGGAATTGGATTTACAATGTCTATTTTCATCACACTCCTCGCCTTTTCGGATGATGAACACATAACGAATTCCAAAATAATGATTTTGGTTTCATCATTACTTGCTGCACTAATTGGATTATTATTTTTAAAGTTTTCTTTTAAAAAACAAAAAAACGAAATCTAATTTCAATACCATTTTTTCTTCTTGAAATAGTATATCATTCCTAAAAGTAATAAGAACATGAATCCTAAAATCATAAAATAGCCGTATTTCCAATGTAATTCGGGCATATTATCAAAATTCATCCCATAAACTCCCACAATAAAAGTTAACGGCATAAAGAAAACTGAAACTACGGTTAGTGTTTTCATCACTTCGTTCATCTTATGATTTTGTGCCGAAAAATAGAAATTAGAAGCACTATCAAGCGAAATCATATCATACTCTATTTGCTCCAAAAGTTCCAAACTTTTTTGATGCAAACGGTCAAAAAAACTGTAATTATTATGCTCAATAGCATTAAAGACATTATCATCCTTAATACTTTTTATTGAATACAAAGAATCGCGTAACGGAATGATTGAACGCTTCAAAAAATTATAATTATCTCTATGTCTTTCTATCTGCTCAAGTATAATCGGATTGGTACTTGATTTTGACAAATTAATCAAACTTTCAACTTTGTCTTCTTCTGCTTCTAGCGTTATATAAAAATTTTCCATCACAGCATCCAATAGCAAATACAATAAATAATCCGCTTTTTTATCTCTTACTATTCCTGAATGCGTATTGATTCGTTCCCGAATATGCGTAAAAAAATCACTTCTTTTTTCCTGAAACGAAACCAAAATACCATTTTTTAAAAGAAAACTAATCTGCTCAACATTGATGTTATCACTATTTTCGATGGGCAATAAGGATTTGATGTTAAAAAACAAAACATCGTGATACTCATCCAACTTCGTTCGTTTGGTCGTATTCAGAATATCGCCAAGCATAAAATTATCCACATTCAAATGTTCTCCGATTGATTTGATAATCCCTACTTCATTCAAACCGTGAATATTTAACCAATTTACCTTAGAGCCATCAAAACATTTGTCGAGTTGTGAAACTTTGAACTCTTTAAATTCTGTCAAATCATTCGCATCATAAACAAATAATTGCATTTCTGTTTTTATCGATTTATGACTTCCCGTATATTCTAAAATAGTTGGCTGAACTTTTCTACCTTTTTTGTACTTAATTTTTCGCACGAATTCTAAATTTGTTTAAATTTAATACTATTTCTTTTTTAAAAGCTATTTTTACCAAAAATTCATTATGCAAACAATTATCATCAATATAAAGGAACTTTTACAGGTTAGAGAACGAGCTGTAGAAAAAGTTTCAGGAACAGAAATGGCAATTTTACCTTCAATTAAAAATGCCTATTTAGTAATTGATAATGATATGATTACTGATTTTGGCACAATGGATAATTGCCCTAAAATAAATGCCAATACAGTAATTGATGCTTCCGGAAAGATGGTGCTTCCTACTTGGTGTGATAGCCATACACACATTGTTTATGCTGGCAATCGTGAGCAAGAATTTGTAGACAGAATTAAGGGTTTAACGTATGAAGAAATTGCAAATCGCGGCGGTGGCATTTTAAATTCGGCTAAAAAACTAAACGAAACTTCAGAAGAAGACATTTATAACCAATCCAAAAAACGGCTGGAAGAAGTGATCCAACAAGGAACTGGTGCCGTCGAAATTAAATCGGGTTACGGTTTAACTGTTGAGGGCGAATTAAAAATACTTCGCGTAATTAAAAAGTTGTCTCAAAATTATCCGATAGCCATAAAAGCTACTTTTCTTGGTGCTCATGCCTTTCCATCGGAATATAAAGAAAATCACTCGGCTTACATTGACCTATTACTCAATGAAATTCTTCCTAAAATTGCCGAAGAAAAATTAGCCGATTTTATAGATGTGTTTTGCGAAACAGGTTATTTTTCGGTAGATGAAACTGAAAGAATTATGGCCGCAGGAAAAGAATTTGGTCTACGTTCTAAAATACATGTGAATCAGTTTACGATCATCAACGGAGTTGCTGCTGGTGTAAAACATAATGCGCTTTCAGTGGATCATCTTGAAATTGTTTCTGACGATGATATAAAAGCATTAAAAAATAGTAATACTATTGCTGTTGCTTTACCTGCTTGCTCCTACTTTATCAGCATTCCGTATACACCAGCACGAAAAATGATAGCGGAAGGATTACCACTTGCCTTGGCTTCTGATTATAATCCGGGAACGTCTCCAACGGGAAATATGAATTTTGTAGTAGCCACAGCATGCATTAAAATGAAAATGACTCCCGAGGAAGCTATCAATGCAGCAACCCTAAACGGTGCTTATGCTATGGGATTGTCGGAAACTCTCGGAAGTATTTCAATAGGCAAAAAAGCCAATCTCATCATTACCAAACCACTTCATTCTTTTTATGAAATACCTTATTCATTTGCCAGTAATTTGATAGAGCAAGTTTTAATTAATGGAAAAGTTATTTCATAAAAAAATCCTTTTGTTTACGACAAAAGGATCTTTTCAAATTAATAGTAACTTCAATAATTGTGGGTTATCGTAAAGAAAAACTGCTTTTAGAGATTAATTCAGCTTTGTCGAAAACATTAACAAAATAGGTTCCTTTTGCAAAATTTTTCCCAGGCAATTGTTCAGAAACTTCAACGGTTTTATTTTCATATTTAACCGTAGTTGTAAAACTATAAGTTAATGATGTATCACCAAAAGAAATCGTGGCTTTATCACCTAATACGTTATTTTTAGCATCAATTACCTGTACATAATACGTTTTATCACCCGACTTTGCAATTTTGTTTTCAGCAATAGTAAAATTAACTTTCAACATATCTGTTCTGCTGGCTTTATCGGTTGCTATTTGTTTTCCTGAACTTCTCACTTTATAAGATGCGGTTTTCAAATTGGTCACTGTTAATTTCGAACCTTTTTCGACAGTTTTAGCCAATTCTTCATTCTGACCAACTAAAACCTGATTGTATTTTTTAGAATCCTCTAAAACAACGTTAGTACTATCTAAATTAGAAGTAAGTTCTTGGTTCTTTGATTTTAAAACCGCAACTTCTTCCATAAGATTACGCATTTTCTGCTCTAAAGCTTTGTATTGATTTTTATATTTCATTAAAGAAACATTATCACCTTTAGCTGATTTTAACTGTTCCATTAGTTTAACAACTTTATCTCTTTCAGCAATTAACTCATCTGACATTGAAGTGTTTTCTGCAATAGCTGCATCATAAGTAGATTTCAAATCAGCTAAGTCTTTAAGAACAGATTCTTTCTCTGATTTTACAGTAACAATGGTTGTCTCTAATGTTTTGGCATCAGAGGTTAGTTTAAAAATATAAATCAAACTTCCTATTAATAAAATGGCTAAAATACCAATTACAGCTTTTAATTTTGAATTATTATTTTGATTTTCCATGGGGTTTTTGTTTTTTAATGTTAAATGTAATAGTATTTAAAATGTAACGAAAATTAAGCATAATTATTATATTTTTGGTGAAATTTAAAATAAAATGGAAAAATTAATTCCTTTTACAATTAGCGATTTGGCCAAAGTTACCAACCACAGAAGCGGTGAGGTAAAATTTGGGGAAAAAATGTTAACAGTACCAAAAGGAGAAAACTGCTACGATTTTTTAAAAGTTTGTGAAGCCAAATATGTAATAATTGGCATACCAGAAGATGTTGGTGTACGAGCCAATTATGGTCGACCAGGTGCAGACTCTGCTTGGGAAAGTGCTATTAAAAGTATTGCAAACATTCAGCACAATCGTTTTTGCAAAGGCAGTCAGTTAGTAATTTTGGGAAGACTTGATGTTACTGATGAAATGACTGAAGCAAAAGATTTGGATTTTAATATTACCGAAGATCGAAAAAAATTAAGTTCATTGGTTGAAAAAATAGATAAAGAAGTCGTCCACATTATTTCTTCTATTATTAAATGTGGTAAAACACCTATAATAATTGGAGGTGGACACAATAATGCTTACGGAAATATTAAAGGAACAGCACTTGGATTAGGCAAACCAATTAATGCTATTAATTTTGATGCGCATTCTGATTTTAGAATTTTGGAAGGAAGACATAGTGGCAATGGCTTTTCTTATGCTTTTGAGGATGGCTTTTTAAAAAAATACTTCATTTTTGGGCTACATGAAAATTATACATCCAAAAATGTACTCGATATTTTAAAGAAAATAGAAGATCGCGTTACCTTTAACACTTATGACGAAATTAAAGTTCGCCAACAAAAGAACTTTCAACAAGAACTCAACACAGCCCTAGATTTTATAAAAAATGACGCTTATGGCATCGAAATAGATTTAGATGCTTTACCCAATATTGCTAGCAGTGCCATGACCATGAGCGGATTTTCAGTAGAAGAATTACGTCAATTCGTTTATTTTTTCGGTAAACATAAAAATGCTGCTTACCTACACATTTGTGAAGGCGCTCCCGATTTAGGTGAAGAAAAAAATAATCATCTTATCGGAAAATTAATTGGTTACTTGGTTACTGATTTTATTAAATCGAGAAAAGAACTTATTTAGTTGATGGTTTCGGGTTATGGGTTTCGGGTTCAAAACATAGAAAACCCATAACCCGCAACTCCTAACCAATAAAACCCTATCTTTGCCTCAACTTACTTCTAATCCGTAAGTTTATTATATGTTATTCGAAGAGTTATCATTATCCAACAGTATTCAAAGAGCCGTTTTTGAAGAAGGATATACCAGTCCAACGGCTATTCAGGAGAAAGCGATTCCTATTATTTTAGCTGGTAAAGATTTAGTAGGTTGTGCCCAAACGGGTACCGGAAAAACAGCTGCTTTTGCTATTCCAATTATACACAACCTTCACAGAATGATAGGTTCATCTAAAAAGACTAAAGAAATTCGATGTCTTGTAGTTACTCCAACTCGAGAATTAGCAGTTCAAATTGGTGAAAGTTTTGATACCTACGGAAAATATACTAACCTAAGGCAACTCACTATTTTTGGTGGTGTTTCTCAAGTCCCACAAGTTGATCAACTGAAAAAAGGTATTGATATATTAATCGCAACACCTGGACGTTTATTAGACTTACACAAACAAGGATTTATCGACTTTGACAGCTTACATTATTTAGTTTTAGACGAATCTGATTTGATGCTGGATATGGGCTTTATTAATGATGTTAGAAAGATTGTAAAACTGGTACCCACAAATAGACAAACCTTATTGTTTTCGGCAACTATGCCAATGGCAATACGGGAATTAGCGGATACTTTTTTGAATAAACCCGAATATGTTTCGGTTACACCTGTATCCTCAACTGCCGAAATTATTGAACAACAAATTTATTTTGTAGACAAATCAGACAAGCGTGGTTTATTATATCATTTAATACGCAATGAAAATCTAAGTAATGTATTGGTTTTTGTTCGAACAAAACATGGTGCAGATAATGTTGTTAAAGCTTTGAAAAAGCATGGCGTAAATGCCGAAGCCATTCATGGAGATAAATCGCAAACCGCAAGACAACGTGTTTTAGATCATTTTAAGAATAAAGAGATTTCCGTTTTAGTAGCAACCGATATTGCTGCGCGTGGCATTGATATTGAAAGTTTGCCGTATGTTATCAACTTTGATTTACCTAATATTCCCGAAACCTATGTACATAGAATTGGAAGAACAGGTCGTGCGGGTAATGGTGGAATATCGATATCATTTTGCGGAAAAGACGAAGAACCGTATTGGGCAGCTATTCAGAAACTGATAAAAGTAAATGTAAAAGTGATTAAAGATCATCCGTTTCCGTGGAAAGATGAAGAACCCAATCCAGAAGCTAAACCTGACTTAAGAAACAAAAAGAAACCAGAAGGGAAAAATACAAATTCGAGAAAATCGGAAGCTTCAAAAAAAAATAAAAAACGCTGGTATTAATCAGCGTTTTCATTTTTTTTAATATGATTTGCAATCACCTGAAATAATTTTGAAGGCTCAAAAGGTTTTACCATAATATCATTCATTCCGGAAGATATTGCTTCTTCGGTAACTTCTTCTTTATCAAAAGCTGTTAATGCAACTATTGGAATTTTGATGTCTTTTTCTCTTATTTTTCTTGTAGTATCAAAGCCATTAATTAGTGGCATGTTGATGTCCATCAATATTAAATCAAATTTTTCGCGTTCTAAAGCTACTAATGCCGCATAACCATCATCAACAATAGTACAACTCATGTTATTGCTTTGTATAATCTTTTTGGTAACAACTTGATTGATTTTATTGTCTTCTACTACTAAAATATTGTACAAATTACTAGTAGAAAAATCAACTTCGATATTATTGATAATTTCTTTTGATTTATCTTCATCATGATCAAAACCAATTGTGAATGTAAAAGTTGTTCCAACATTTTCTTCACTTTCTAAATGTATTTTGCTATCGAACAATTCAACCAATCGGGTTACTATAGACAATCCTAAACCAGTACCTTGATAATCTTCTTCTTTGCGTTCGATTTGAACAAACTTATCAAATATTTTCTCTTGATATTCCTTGGCAATTCCAATTCCAGTATCCTTTATTTTAAATTCGATGAAATAAGTTATTCCTTCTATCTTTTTTAAATCGGCCGAAATAACAACTTCACCATTTTTAGTAAATTTCAATGCATTACTAACCAAATTCATTATAATTTGAGACAAACGTAGTTTATCCCCAATTAGAAATTCGGGAATAGCCGTATCTATTTCAACTGTAAACTTATCATTGTTTTTATCCGCGATATAATCAACTGAATTTTTAATAACCGAGATTTCATCTGTTAAATTAAAAATCATATTTTCTAATACGATACGCTTCTCCTCTATTTTATTAATTTGAAGGATATCGTTTACCAATGCTAATAAATATTTAGCTGAAAATTTTAATGACTTTAAATGTGGACTATTACCTAATTCCTTGTGTTCATCTAAGATAATATTGGTTATCCCTATTACACCATATAATGGCGTTCGAAGTTCATGTGTAATAGTAGAAACAAACTGAGACTTTAATTGTGATGCCTCTTCTGCTTTTTCTTTTGCTTGAACAAGTTCTTCATTAACTCTTTTAAGATCATAATTAGCTTGCTCTCTTAGTTTGATACTTTTATATAAAGTTAATAATAGAAGTAATAAAATAATGTGAATTACAATAAATAAAATTACGATTAGCTTAGATTGTTTGCTTTCTTTTTTATGATTTTCATTGGCTTGTTCTACTCTTTCTAATTGTATTTTATACTCATCGAGTTCAATTTGAATTGCTTCTTTATTTAAATGATCGAGTTTATCATCAGAATAAATTTGTTTGTTCAATAAGTCATACTTTTCTTTGTAAAGAGCTGCTTTTTCTGTATCGCCATAATATTCATAATGACGAACTAAATTTTCATAAATATTAATTAAATGAGAATCAAATTTATTTTTCTTTGCAATTTTTTCGGCAGCATCATAATAGCGCTCAGCTTCTGCTTTATTTCCAAGGTATTTAGTATAGACACCCATCAACAAGTTGATTGACATTTTATTATCTTCAGAACCTTGGGCTAAAATTTTGTCTTTAATATCTTTAATATATTCATTACCTCTCTTAAAATCCTTGATGGCAAAATAGGCACTTGCTATATTAATTCGGGTATAATTTATTTCGGTTGAATCATTTATTTTTTCAGCATAATACAATGCCTTTTTATAGTAGTTGATTCCTTTTGATACATCTATTTCATTAAAATAATAAGTACTTCCTAAGTTACTATACACCCAATTATATAGTTTGTCATTGTTAGCTTTTTTAGCATAAAAAAGTGCTTTCTCATAAAAGCCAATGGCTTTCTTAGGGTCAGAACATTCATTATAAATGACACCAATAGTATTGTAGGATTGCGCAATAAGTGATGGGTCATTTATAACAAAAGAGTTGATCAGTGCTAGTTTTGTAGATTCTAATGCTTTGTCGTATTTGGCATCATTAAAATCGACACCAGCTTGATTCAATAAGCGTTTTATTTCGGTTGTCTCTGATTTTTGCCCATGAGCTAAAACAGTGACATAACAGAAAAGAGAAACAAAAAGTAAACTAAAAAATTTAGTTTTGGTCATTATTATGGGATAGATTTTCAAATATAAAATATTTATTTAAAAAAAAATCCCGATTGCTCGGGATTTTCAATAATTTTATCAATTTCTAATCAATTTACGGTATTTAATTCGTTTTGGAGTAACATCAACACCCAAACGTTTCTTTTTATTTTCTTCATATTCTGAGAATCCACCTTCAAAATAATACACTTCTGAATTGCCTTCGAAAGCTAAGATGTGCGTACAAATTCGGTCTAAAAACCAACGGTCGTGACTAATGACTACGGCACATCCGGCAAAGTTTTCTAAACCTTCTTCAAGTGCACGAAGCGTATTGATATCTAAATCATTGGTTGGCTCATCTAATAATAATACATTTCCTTCTTCTTTTAAGGTCATCGCCAAATGCAAACGGTTGCGTTCTCCACCCGAAAGTGCTGCGACTTTTTTATTTTGATCGCTTCCCCCAAAATTAAAACGAGATAAATACGCTCTCGAATTTACTTGTCTTCCGCCCATCATTATTAATTCTTGACCATCGCAAAAGTTTTC
This sequence comes from Flavobacteriaceae bacterium, assembly GCA_947464335.1. Lineage (GTDB taxonomy): Bacteria > Bacteroidota > Bacteroidia > Flavobacteriales > Flavobacteriaceae > Flavobacterium. The sequence continues at coordinate 4,954 of CANHWG010000048.1, read as the reverse complement.
CCAAATAGATTTGTTGGGATCAATATTAGAATGCGTTTGGTCTACATAGGCAATCTTTACGGTGTCGCCAATAGAGAACTCGCCAGCATCCGATTTTTCTTCTCCCATAATCATTCTGAAAATAGTCGATTTTCCGGCACCATTTGGACCAATGATACCTACAATTCCAGCTTGAGGCAAGGTGAAATTTAAATTATCATAAAGTAATTTTTCACCAAAAGCTTTGGCTACATTTTTGGCTTCAATCACATTGGTTCCCAAACGTGGTCCATTGGGTATGTAGATTTCTAACTTTTCGTCTAATTCTTTTTGGTCTTCATTTAAAAGTTTATCGTAGTTCTGCAAACGCGCTTTTTGTTTGGTTTGACGTCCTTTGGCACCTTGACGCACCCAGTCTAACTCGCGTTCTAAAGTCTTTCTACGTTTAGAAGCTACTTTTTCTTCTTGCTCCATTCGTTTTGATTTTTGGTCTAACCAAGAAGAATAGTTTCCTTTCCACGGTATGCCTTCTCCTCTATCCAATTCCAAAATCCAACCGGCTACATTATCTAAAAAGTATCTATCGTGCGTTACTGCGATTACGGTTCCGGCATATTGTGCCAAATGTTGCTCTAACCAAAGTACACTTTCGGCGTCAAGGTGGTTGGTTGGCTCGTCTAGTAATAACACATCTGGATTTTGCAATAGCAAACGGCATAGCGCTACTCTACGTTTTTCACCACCAGAAAGCACGCTTATTGGCATATCACCTTCGGGTGTGCGTAGTGCATCCATAGCCACTTCTAATTTATTGTCGATTTCCCAAGCACCACAAGCATCAATTCGATCTTGCAGTTGCGCCTGACGGTCCATTAACTTATCCATCTTATCGGCATCTTCATATACTTCGGGCAAACCAAACATATCATTAATTTGATTGAACTCGTCTAAAAGCGCCATAGTTTCGGCCACACCTTCTTTAACAATTTCTAAAACGGTCTTAGTCTCATCCAATTTTGGCTCTTGCTCTAAGTAACCAACCGTATAACCCGGTTGAAAAACTACATCGCCTTGGTAATTTTTATCGACTCCGGCAATAATCTTCAAAAGTGAAGATTTACCCGAACCATTAAGTCCGAGAATTCCAATTTTTGCTCCGTAGAAGAAACTTAAATAGATGTTTTTTAATACTTGCTTATCGCTTCCTTGATAAGATTTACTCAATCGTTGCATCGAGAAAATTACTTTTTTATCGTCGCTCATGTTTTTAGTTTGTGATTTATTGTTGGTTGTTACTTTACCTACTAACCTACCTAATTATTTAAATTTTATCTTTTTATTTAGCAATTGTTTAACTCGTTTAACATAAAACAACAAAACTCTTATACTCTTCCTTTTAATGATGAGAATACCCATGCATTGGCGAGGAAACCTACTCCGACGGTTCCAAATCCCCAACCGGCTACATCGGCATAACGATAAATGCCTAGACCAATCAATGTTAATCCCATGATTATCATTATTAATGTTGCCCATCCTAAGACTGTATTTTTGTTCATTCCCATATATTGTGGTATTTAATTTTTGGATAGCAAATTTAGGAAAAAATATTAACCGAAATTTAGTTTTTAGGATATTGTCTCTTTGTAATTTTTTTCTTAATTTTGATTATCATGAAATGGAGCGCAAAAATAATTCAGCATAGAGGTGAACGAAGAATTTCGGTTTCATTTGAAAAGGACCAAGAATTAATTTCTTGGATAAAAACCTTTGATGGAAGCAGATGGAGTTCGACAAGATGTGTATGGCATTTACCAGATACGGAATCCAATCGGTTGTATTTTAATTTACCATTACCTATAGATTTATTCCCTAATGAAGATGGCATTAAACAATTGATTGTTTTTAAAGAATGGATGAAATCGAAACGATATAGTGAAAGCACTATTAAGGTGTATCTAGATTCTATGAAATCATTTTTAGTTTTTCATAGATTGAAAAAAGTAGCTGATTTAAATAATGATGATGTTATAAAATACAATAACGATTTTGTTTTAAAACGGAATTTATCTGCTACCTATCAGAATCAGATTGTCAATGCCATAAAATTATTTTTTAAAATTATATCCAACACGAAAATGGATATTGACAGTGTTCATAGACCTAGAAGAGAAAAGATTTTGCCAAACGTTTTGAGTAAAGAAGAAGTGTTACGATTGATTGATGTTACGGATAATTTGAAGCATAAAACGTTATTAGCATTAATTTATTCCTCAGGATTACGGATTAGTGAAGCTTTGAATATGAAGGCAACAGATATTGACAGTAAACGAATGTTGATTCATGTTAAAAATGCTAAGGGCAAAAAAGATCGTTATACATTGTTATCGAATAAAGTTTTGATGATTTTACGAGAATATTATGCTGTTTATAAGCCCAAAGTATATTTGTTTGAGGGATTTAGGGGTGGAATGTATACTGATAGAAGTGCGCAAATAGTTTTGCAAAAAGCAGCCCAAAAGGCAGGAATAGATAAACGAATTAGTTTGCACACGTTACGTCATAGTTTTGCAACGCATTTATTAGAGAGTGGCACAGACTTGCGTTATATTCAGGATTTACTTGGACATAGCAGTCCAAAAACGACAATGATTTATACACATGTTAGTAGTACGTCATTAAAAAACATTAAGAATCCGTTTGACACACTATAGAAAAGCATAAATTTGTAGGGCTATGATAACAAAAGCACAAGTTCAATTCACGAAACAAAAAATGAAAATAGCTTCGACTATCCTACCGTATTGGAACAAAATAGAACCTGTTAATACGGGTATAAACTAGTTGGCAGCAACCTTACCGCACGATTACGCAGAAAAAACTATATTTATTATATGAAATAAAAAGAAAATAAAAAGAGAAAGCCACTACGGGATGTAATGGCTCTCACAGTCAAACCAACAATCGCTAAAAAGTTTAATTTAACTCCGCAAAATTATGAAATACAAATTAAAAATTATTCCCAAATTACTAATATGTTTTGCATTTCTTACCCTGACGAACTGTTCCAAAGATGAATTTGCTGACCACATCAAAACATCAAAAAGAAACAATGAAATCACTTTTGAGCAATTCAAAAAAGAAACAGGTTTATACAGTTTTAGTACCTCAATCCATACCAATACAAGTATTCAACAAAGTACTAGTACATCTCGATTAGCTAATGGCAATTATGAATTGACCGACTTTGACATTAGTACAGATATTATTAAAAAACTAGAAAGTGCTAATATTACTTCGTATACTTTTCGTATTTATCCGAAGGAATATAGAGAGGAAGACAATAAAAGCATTTTCAATTTATCGCTTTATAAAATTGGTAATATTTGGGAAACTACGATAATCCAATTCAAACTTACACCTTTGAATTATGAAGAAATCAAACAAGGTTTGACAGAACAAGTTGAAGGAAAAGCAAAACTATTATATAAAGGTGATTTAACTAACTTTAGTATAACTTCAGGAGAAGTTTGCTTTAATGTTACCATTACAATCTCTAATTGTGAAGGTTGTACAGGAGCAACTTGTGATGCAAATAGTTCAAATGGTTGTCCAACTGGAAGATGTTATGTAAACACTAGCAGTTTTATAATGTGTTTGACAATTGGCGATGGAAGTAACACAGGAGGAGGATTTAGTGGAGTTGGTCCTCCAGGAGATGGTGTAGGTCCCGTTGGTGGCGATGGCAATAATGGTGTTACTATTATTTATAACGACCCGAATGCCCCAATTGTTGCAGATCCTAGACCTATGATCCCTAATGTGAAAGATACTAATTTAGGCGACACACCAATCACACCCAATCCTCGTGACATGGAAGATCCTTGTGCACAGTTGAAATCATTAAGTACAAAATTAAGCTTTACTTCCAAAATGAATGTTTTAAAATACAACATTCCCAACGGAACAGTGGAAAAAGGATTTAGATTAAACGAAATGGAAGGAAATGAAAACTCTCCTATAATTAACGGTAACAGTAGTGGGAATGTTGATTTTCAACATGAACAAATTGCTTCATATGAAGAGTTATATAAAACCTATGGCTTTGCTCACAATCACTTGGCAAATAACCCTAAACATATTGGTGTGTTTACTATTCAAGATTTAAAACCATTGCTTGTATGCGGCAGGATCGAGCAATTACCTCAAAATCCATGGAGGAGTGACATTCCAAAAAAAGCAATTATATTTGTGAACACTAGCAAAGGTCTTTTTGCAATGAAAATAAATGACATGACCAAATTAGAGGCGTTCCATAATGACATTAACTTTTGGAACGGAATTAATTATACAGAGTTTATAGATAGCAAATTTGAAAATCCAAAAGAATATAATATATTACCTACTTCAACTCATGATGAACAAGTAATAGGTTTATTACGTTTCATGCAAGATTATGATATTGGAGTTGATTTATATGAGGGCAACCAAAGTAATTATCTTAATTGGCGAAAACTAGATTTAACAAACAATAATGGAACTTTCTCTTTTACAGCAACACCATGCAACCCTTAACAATTAATATTATGAAAAAAATATATTTAATAATTTATGCTATTGCTTTACTAGCGTCTCTTGATTCTAACAGTCAAATAATCATAACAAGAAGTAACGACGGAACTATTTTACCCCAAAATTTTCAAAGTACTGGCGAATACTATTATAAAGATGTTAATAACTATCTTGACTGGTTTGTGGGTACTTGGGAATATGTAAACGGTAATGAAAAATTTCAAATAACACTAACTAAAGTAGTTGAATATCATCTTATAAACAATTATTTAAATTTGAATTTTTACAAAGACGGCATTGTTTTACAGTACCGAACGTATCTTAACAATCAATTAACTTTTGAATCCCCATCTTATGAAAATCCAGATTTTTATTGTGAAGATGGTAATTTATTAAGTGGGAG
>CANHWG010000047.1 GCA_947464335.1 Flavobacteriaceae bacterium | reverse complement strand
TTGATATTGATGGCGATGAAAAAGATTTCTTTGCCCAGTATAATCAAATTTATATCGATCAGGTCATCGTTTGCTATGAAAACGAAAAAGCCATAGCTTGTGGTGCTTTTAAAGAATACCAACCCAAAGTGGCCGAAATTAAACGAATGTTTGTATTACCTGAACAACGCGGAAAAGGAATTGCAGCTTCTATTTTAAACGATTTGGAAAATTGGGCAAAAGCAGCTGATTATGAATCCTGTATTTTGGAAACTTCCGTTAGGCTCGAAAGTGCGATTGCATTATACAAAAAGAAAGGATATGAAGTTATCCCAAATTATGGGCAGTATATCGGTGTGGAAAGTAGTGTTTGTATGATGAAAATAATTTAATCAGTATATTTGAATTTCAAACTTCATAAATCAGAAATCGTTAATCTTCAATCAGAAATTATATGACCTGGGAACAACTTTTATCACTAAAACGTCAAGGCGACACTAGTAAACGGTTACGCATCGAACAAGACGATACCCGTCTTGGGTTTGAAGTCGATTATGATCGAATAATCTTTTCGTCGGCTTTCCGAAGTTTGCAGGATAAAACGCAGGTAATTCCATTGTCAAAAACCGATTTTGTTCACACACGTTTGACGCATAGTTTAGAAGTTTCTGTAGTAGGTCGTTCTATCGGAAGATTAGTAGGCAAAAAAATTATTGAAAAATATCCGTACTTACATGAAGTACATGGTTATCACATGAATGATTTTGGCGCCATTGTCGCAGCAGCAGCTTTAGCTCACGATATCGGAAATCCACCTTTTGGTCATTCAGGCGAAAAAGCAATAGGCGAATATTTTGCTATCGGAAAAGGACAACAATACAAAGACCAACTTACCCCAAAACAATGGCAGGATTTAATCGATTTTGAAGGCAATGCCAACGGTTTTTCAGTACTAACCAGTTCGCGCCCAGGAATAGAAGGCAGTTTGCGTTTGTCCTATGCAACCTTAGGGGCTTTCACCAAATATCCAAAAGAAAGTTTGCCCAAAAAACCCACAAAAAACATAGCGGATAAAAAATACGGTTTCTTCCAATCGGACAAAGATTTCTTTAAAGAAGTTGCCACCGAATTGGGAATGATATCTAATAAATCAAATGATGACATCGGTTACGAACGTCATCCGTTGGCTTTTTTGGTCGAAGCTGCCGATGATATTTGTTATACTATAATAGACTTTGAAGACGGTATCAATCTCGGCTTAGTGTCTGAAGATTTTGCCTTAGAATATTTAATCAAATTAGTAAAAGATACTATTGATACGGCAAAATATCAAACATTAACAACCAAAGAAGATCGCATCAGCTACTTACGAGCTTTAGCAATTGGTAATTTAATTAATGATGCCGTACGAGTGTTTATCGAAAATGAAGAAGCCATTTTACAAGGTAAATTCCATTTTGCCTTGACAGATAAAAGCAAGTATAAAGCCCAAATGGATGACATTATCAAGTTGAGCGTAAAGAACATTTATCAAAGTCGCGAAGTGATCGAAAAAGAACTTTCGGGCTATCAAATTATCAATAATTTATTGGATAAATTCATCACGGCCTACAACAATAATCATGAGGGCAAAGCCACAAATTATGACAAATTACTTTTGAAAATATTGCCAGAAAAACATCATCTTGAGAAAGAAAATCTCTATGACAGATTGTTGCACATTTGCCATTTCATCTCCATGTTAACCGATGGAAAAGCGGTACAGTTGAATACAATTGTGACGGCATAAACATACATATCCTATTTCAAAACAATAGTTTAACTTTTGTTAAGGTTCTATAAATTTAAAATAAAGTAGTTTTGAATAAATTTCTTTTACAGATGAATAAATTTCTTCTCAGCGTAGTGTTGTTTTTTCCAATTATCGTCTTTTCTCAAAATGAAGAGCAAATAATAAAAAACTATTTACAAGAAAACCAAAATCAACTTGGGCTCAATAATAGTGATATTTCAGATTGGATTATTGAAAGTAAATCGAGTTCAAAAACTACAAAAATTAATAATTTCTATATCAAACAAAGATATCAAGGGAAAGAAATATTCAGCTCATTAACTAATGTTTGGATAAAGAATCAAGCTGTACTTAATTTGAAAAGTAAGTTTGTAACTAATGTTCAATCAAAAATTAATGCAACCATTCCATCCCTTAATCTAGAACAAAGTTTAGAAATAGCTAAACTAGAACTAGGCTATGTGAGTGCATCAAATCATGAATTACTAGAAACAAAAGAGAACACCCAATTTAAACTCACTAATGGAAACTTCAGACCTATAAAAGCAAATTTACTGTATGCATTTAATGTGAATAATGAATTGCGATTATCATGGTCTTTTTTAATTCAAACGCAAAGCAATGAGGTTTGGCAACTATTTGTTGATGCTATTGATGGTAGTGTATTCAAAAAAATAAATAAAGTAGTAACATGTAACTTTAATGATTCTAATCACAATCATAAACAGAGCTTCTTTTTTAATAAACATCTTTTTAAACCAGAAATTAGTGCTGTTTTTTCAGCGGTACCTTCCTCGTACAGAGTTTTCCCCTACAATATAGAAAGTCCAACTCATGGTAACAGACAGTTAATTGTGAACCCAAGTAATAGTATGGCTTCACCATTTGGATGGCATGATACTGATGGAGTATTTGGCGCTGAATTTAATGCTTCTCAAGGAAACAATGTTTTTGCTTACGAAGATATACTAAATCAGGACTTTGGTCAGCGTGTAGAAACAGATTCGAATTTAATTTTTGATTTTCCATTTGAAGGAAGTTCAGCAGAACCATCTACCTATCTCAATGCTGCAATTACTAATTTATTCTATATGAATAACATAATTCATGATGTGTTTTATCAATATGGTTTCGATGAGGAAAATGGCAATTTTCAAAATAACAATTATGGTAATGGTGGGGCAGAATTAGATGAACTCTTTGCAGAAGCTCATGACGGAGGCGGAATTAATAATGCTAATATGTTCACGCCAGGAGACGGAGAAAATCCTGCAATGCAAATGTATCTTTGGAATAGAAAGCCAGTAGAAAATTTAATAACCATTAATTCTCCAATGAATTTAATGGGAGTTTATCAAGGAATAAGAAGCAATTTCCGTTTTCAAAACATAGAATTACCAGTTTTCCCAGCGGCAATAACTTCAGATTTAGTGCTTTATAACGATGGAGTAGGCGATACTGCCGATGGTTGTCAGGTGGCATTAAATCAAAATGAACTATTGGGTAAAATTGCGGTTGTAAAGCGTGGCGGCTGTACTAATGATGATAAACTAATAAACATTCAAAATGCTGGAGCTATTGCTGTTATTATGGTAAATACGATTCCAAATAATTTCTATGTTGGTGGTTCAGGAATTCAAGCAACCATACCAGTAATTGGAGTCACCCAAGAGGTCGGAAATATTTTAATTCAAGCGCTAGAAAACGGTACAGTAAACGCAAGTTTAAGTAAACCTGAATCGGGTTTTCTATTTACCGACTCTTCATTTGATAATTTGGTCATTACCCATGAATATGGTCACGGAATAAGCAATAGATTAACCGGTGGAAGTTTCAACTCGGATTGTTTGAATAATAGAGAACAAATGGGAGAAGGTTGGTCGGATTGGTTCGGATTGATGATGCAAATGAAATCGGGAGATATAGGAACAGAAAGAAGAGGAATCGGCACCTATTTAAGTAGTCAACCAACCGATGGAGAAGGAATTAGAAGTTTCCCCTATTCAACAGATATGACTATTAATCCAGTGACATTTGGTATGACAAACACTTTTGCAGTTCCACATGGGGTAGGTTCTATTTGGGCTTCTATGCTTTGGGATTTGACTTGGGCATATGTCGCCAAATATGGCTATAATTCTAACATTTATTCCGGTAATGGCGGCAATAACAAAGTACTTCAAATCGTTGTTGATGCTTTAAAGCTACAACCGTGTTTTCCTTCTTTTGTTGATGGGCGCGATGCTATTCTTGCTGCAGACCAAGCGATAACAGGAGGACAAGACAGTTGTTTGATTTGGCAGGTATTTGCCCGAAGAGGTTTAGGATTAGGAGCTAGTTCGGGTGATACTTTTTTATCGAATGATCAAACCGAAAACTTTGAAGTTCCTGCACCAGGACCCAATTGTACCTTAGGTATCGATTTTACTCAAAATGAAGATTTGATTTTCGTTTATCCTAATCCATCTAATGGTTCTTTTATGTTAAATATCAATGGCTTTACAGGTTTGATACATTACGAGGTTTTTGATGTGAAAGGCCGAAAAATTAGTGAAAAGAAATCTATAGATTTTGTAAATGAAACACCAATTGAACTAGGTTCTATCCAATCGGGAGTTTATTTTATTAAAATCAACGCCGATGATTTTAGCACAACTAAAAAGATAATTATTCAGTAAGCTACAATTATTGATTTTATTCTTCTTCTTCTTCCAGTAAACCGGTAAATAGCAAACGCAAACCTTCAACATCGATATTGCAAAATTGCTGAAGCTCCTCAACGGTTCCGTGTTCAATAAAATAATCAGGAACACCACAAAGGAAGATTTCGTTTATATAGTCGTTTTTAGCCGCAAACTCTAAGATAGCACTTCCAAATCCGCCAGTGGTAACGCCATCTTCTACCGTAATAATGGTTGAGAATTTGTCGCAGATTTTGTGTAATTTTTTTTCATCCAATGGTTTTACGAATCCAAAATGATAATGTGCAAAATGACCTTCATCTTCTATTTCGGCTAAAGCAGCAGCAACATTATTAGCAATCGTTCCGGTAGATAAAATAGCTACTTTTTTCCCTTTTTTAAGTTTTTGCGATTTTCCAATTTCAGTTTTCTGAAAGTCAGAAGGAAATTTCCAATCGACATTTTTGCCCCTGCCACGCGGATAACGAATCGCAATAGGATGTTTCAATCCTAATGAAGCCGTATAGAGAATGTTTTGAAGTTCTATTTCATCTTTTGGGGCATAAATAATCATATTCGGAAGGCAACGCAGAAAGGCAATATCAAAAACGCCATGATGGGTAGCGCCATCTTCGCCTACTAATCCGGCTCGGTCCAAACAGAAAATAACAGGAAGGTTTTGTAGCGCGACATCGTGTATCACTTGGTCATAAGCGCGTTGTAAGAAGGTTGAATAGATATTACAAAAAACCACCATTCCTTGAGTTGCCATTCCGGCCGAAAGCGTTACTGCATGTTGCTCGGCAATCCCTACATCAAAAGCTCTTTTCGGAAAAGCTTCCATCATGAACTTCATCGAACTTCCGCTGGGCATAGCCGGCGTAATGCCAATAATTTTTTCGTTATTTTTTGCTAATTCAACCAAAGTCAAACCAAAAACATCTTGGAATTTAGGAGGCAGATTTTCGGTAGATGATTTTATCAATTCTCCTGTTGCGGCATTAAATTTGCCAGGCGCGTGATACTTTACTTGATCGTCTTCGGCTTGTTGTAATCCTTTGCCTTTGGTGGTTATAATGTGTAAAAACTTAGGTCCTTTTACTTTTTTTAAACGCTCTAATTCTTTGATTAATCCTTCAATATCATGACCATCAATCGGGCCAGAATAATCAAAGTTAAGCGACTTAATCATATTGTTTTGCTTCGGATTTTTACCTTCTTTAACAGCCGTCAAATAATTTTTCAAGGCACCAACACTTGGGTCGATTCCGATAGCGTTATCATTTAAAATTACCAATAAATCAGCATCGGTTACTCCAGCATGATTCAACCCTTCAAACGCCATTCCGCTGGCAATAGAAGCATCACCAATCACCGCAATATGATGTTTGTTTTCACCTTTAAGTTGCGAGGCAATCGCCATGCCCAAAGCTGCCGAAATGGATGTAGAAGAATGCCCAACACCAAAAGTATCATAAACGCTTTCGCTTCGTTTTGGGAAACCCGATATGCCACCCAGTTGGCGATTGGTATCGAATTTCTTTTTACGTTCTGTAAGAATTTTATGTCCATACGCCTGATGGCCAACATCCCAAACGAGTAAATCATTCGGAGTATCAAAAACATAATGCAAAGCAATGGTCAACTCAACAACGCCTAATGATGCACCTAAATGTCCTTCTTTTACCGAAACGATGTCAATGATAAAATCGCGCAATTCTTTTGCCAATTGAGGTAATTGAGCAATCTCTAATTTTCGTAAATCAGATGGATTATTAATATGTTCCAGCAATTTTTTTGACATGCGACAAATGTACGAATTGAAATTGTATTTTTGTTTTATGGAAAACCCTTTCACCGACGAATACTTTATGAAGAAAGCTTTGCAAGAAGCTGAAGCTGCTTTTGAAAAAGGGGAAATTCCCGTTGGTGCCGTGATTGTGATTGATAATAAAATCATTGCACGAACCCATAATCTTACCGAAATGTTACATGATGTGACGGCTCATGCCGAAATGCAAGCCATAACCTCTGCGGCAAATTTTATTGGCGGCAAATATTTAAAAGGGTGCACATTGTATGTCACTTTAGAACCCTGTCAAATGTGTGCTGGTGCTTTGTATTGGAGCCAGATTTCTAAAATTGTTTTTGGTGCTTCAGATGAGCAACGAGGTTACCAGAGTTTAGGCACAATTATACATCCAAAAACCGAAGTTGTACAAGGAGTTTTAGCAAAGGAATGTTCGGATTTAATGTTGCGTTTTTTTGCATTAAGAAGGAATAAATAATTTAAGTTATACTAAATTTTAGCATATTACGTTTCATAATAAAAACAATTTTAGATATGGAAAAAATTAAATCATCTATAATTATTGGAGTTGCCATAATTATAACTGCATGGATTTTGGGTAAGTCATTTCAAAACCGAAATGAGAATTTAGATTCAATTTCAGTTATAGGTTTAGGAACAAAAGATTTTGTTTCGGATGAAATCTTGTGGTCAGGAAGTTTTAATGTGCAGAGTATGGATATTAAAACAGCGTATAACAAGATTGTTTCCGACCAAAAAATTGTTTCTGATTTCTTTATTTACAAAGGATTTAAAGCAAATGAATTTAGTTTTGGCGCGGTGAATTTTCAAAAGAAGTTTAGAGAAGTACGAAGTGAGAATAGCGATAATCAAACTCGTTATGAGCAAGTTTTTGATGGTTATGAGGCAACACAAACCATTTCTTTTTCGGCTAAAAAGAATCCCGATTTAATGAAGCGAATTGAAAATGTATCTAGTAAAACTTCAGAATTAGTCAATTCAGGAATAGAGTTATCCTCAAATTCTATTCAATATACCTATTCAGATTTGCCAAGTTTAAAACAAAGTTTAATCGAAAAAGCGACCAAGGATGCCAACGAACGCGCCACTAAAATTGTCAATACTGCCGATGGTAGTTTAGGAAAATTAAAACGCGCGAGTATGGGTGTTTTTCAAATAACGGGACAAGGTTCTACCGAAGACGACAGTTATGGTGGGATAAATGATACCTACAGTAAAAATAAAACCGCTAGAATTACGGTTCGATTAGAATACGAGTTGGATTAAATTTTCTTTAGCGTATATTATCCATAGAAGAATTATACTAGAGGAGAATCCGAAAATTAAGGATTAGCCCTAGCCCGGATGGAAGCAAGCTACCTTGTAGCGCGGACAGCCGGAATAGCTTCAAACAAAAAAACCGTCTCGCAATTAAACGAAACGGTTTTTTTATTTTTCTGAAATTTCTTTTCCATTTTCATCAAAGAAATGATATTCCAAATACGTGTAAGCGTCACGAGATTTGATATTAAGAGGAGGACTGCCAGTGGCAGTCAGGTATACAAGCTTTAGCTTGTTTTTTCAACAATTAAGTTTTAAGTACAAAAAAACCGCCAATCTCACGAAAGGCGGTTTTTTTATTTTTCTGAAATTTCTTTTCCATTTTCATCAAAGAAATGATATTCCAAATACGTGTAAGCGTCACGAGGTATGATTTTCACCCATTTTTTATGTTCAAAAAACCATTTTGAACGTAATGATGGAAAACCTTTTTTAAGGTATGCTGCCACAAACGGGTGAACATTTAATTTCACTTTCTTGTGGTCTTTGATAATTTTTTCAAGAGAAAAGGCAATCTTGTCTATAATTTGTATTGGAGCATCTACATCTCCACTCAAATTATTTGGATTTTCTTCTCTTGTTTCAATATTTACTTCTGGTCTTACGCGTTGTCGAGTAATTTGGACTAATCCAAATTTGCTTGGCGGTAAGATTTTGTGTTTGGCTTTATCATCACTCATTTCTTCTCGAAGGAAGTTGAACAACACTTGACGATTGTCTGGATCTTTCATATCGATAAAATCGACTACAATAATCCCGCCCATATCTCGAAGACGTAATTGCCTTGCGATTTCTGCGGCGGCAATCATATTTACTTCTAAAGCAGTGTCTTCTTGGTTGTTGGCTTTGTTAGAACGGTTTCCGCTGTTCACGTCGATAACGTGAAGGGCTTCGGTGTGTTCTATAATTAAATAGGCACCTTTGCTCATCGAAACAGTTCGGCCAAAAGAAGTCTTTATTTGTCGCTCAATATGATATTTTTCAAACAATGGCGTGTCTTTTGATTGATAAAACTTAACAATTTTTTGTTTCTCGGGAGCTATTTCTGCTAAATAGTCCTTTGTTTCTTGGTACAACTCTTCATCATCAGTTTGAATACTCGTGAAAGTATCATTGAATACATCTCGAAGGATTGAAGAAGCTTTATTTAGCTCTCCTAATACTTTGGATGGATGATGTGCAGTTGGTAATTTTTTACTCATTGCAGTCCATCTATTCATTAAGTTCTGCAAGTCTTTTTCTAATTCGGCTATGTTTTTGCCTTCGGCTACTGTTCTCACAATAACCCCGAAACCTCTTTGTTTGATAGATTGTACTAGTTTTTTAAGACGGTCTTTTTCTTCTTTAGATTCTATTTTTTGTGAAACAGAAACACGATCAGAAAAAGGCACTAAAACTAAAAATCGTCCGGCGAATGAAAGCTCACAGCTAATTCTTGGACCTTTTGTAGAAATAGGTTCTTTTACGACTTGTACTAATATTGATTGATTGGCACTCAGAATATCTGCTATTGCACCATCTTTATCAATTTCTTTTTCAAACTGAAAGTTTTTTAGGGAGAAATCTTTTAGTTTACCTGCGCTTACAAGTTTTATGAATTTCAAATAAGAAGCGAAATTTGGACCTAAATCTTGATAATGTAAAAAGGCGTCTTTTTCGTAGCCAACATTTACAAAAGCAGCATTTAATCCGGCAACCGGTTTTCTGATTTTGGCAATAAAAATATCGCCAACTTGAAAGTTGCTCGTTTCTTCTTGTTTGTGTAATTCAATTAGTTTTCCATCTTTTAATAAGGCAAAATCTACAGCGTCTTCACTAGATCTAATGATTAGTTCTTTATTCACTTTGTAAATTTTTATCTGTATTTGTTGTTTGTAGTTTATAGTTTGTAGTTTATAGTTAAGAACCATAAACCCTAAACCCTAAACCTTAAACCTTTTGGTACAGATGGATTAAACATTTTAAACAGGTATTGTTTTTACCCGGCGAAGTTTAGATTATTAGATTGTTAGATTATTAGATTTAAGATTTGAATCTAATGCTCTAATTTGTCTAAGAAGTCTAAGTTGTCTATCCTTCCATTTCAATGAACGTTTTCTAAAAAAAGAAAAGTAGTATAAAACTACTTTTTCTTTTTATGACGGTTAGCTCTTGCACGTTTTTTGCGTTTGTGCGTAGCTACCTTATGTCTTTTTCTTTTTTTACCACTTGGCATACGTTGGTGATTTTGTTGATTAATAAATAAGTTTATACTGCTACTTCAGTATTAGTTTTTATAGCTTCTACAAATACTTTTGCAGGTTTGAATGCTGGAATATTGTGAGCTGGTATTTTAATTGTTGTATTTTTTGAAATGTTTCTACCCGTTTTTTCAGCTCTTGTTTTGATGATGAAGCTACCAAAACCTCTTAAATAAACATTGTCTCCAGTTTCTAAAGACATTTTTACTTCTTCCATAAACGCCTCTACAACTGCTTGAACATCTCCTTTTTCAAGGCCTTTTTTCTCTGAAATCTTTGCTACGATATCTGCTTTCGTCATTTTATTTCGTATTTAATGTTATTATGTATTTTTTTTGAGGTTGCAAATATATGAATTAAAAAAACAATATTTCAAGCATAATCTATTAAAATTTAATAACATAAAGATTTATTTTTGCTAACCATAAATTAACTATGAATTTCTCCAAAACACTTATACATTGGTATATACAAAACAAGCGTGATTTGCCTTGGCGAAATGATACTAATCCTTATACGATTTGGCTCTCCGAAATTATGCTTCAGCAAACCAGAGTCGCACAAGGATTACCTTATTATGTTAGATTTACCTCCGCTTTTCCGACCGTTTTTGATTTGGCAAATGCATCCGAAGAAGCGGTATTAAAACTTTGGCAAGGTTTGGGTTATTATTCGAGAGCTAGGAATTTGCACCAAACCTCACAGTATATAGCTTTTGAATTGAACGGAGAATTTCCGAAATGCTATTCTGAATTGTTAAAGTTAAAAGGAATAGGTGAATATACTGCGGCAGCGATTGCTTCGTTTTCTTATAATGAAAAAGTTCCGGTGGTTGATGGAAATGTTTATCGGGTTTTATCTCGCTATTTTGGTGTTGAAACTGATATCGCTTCGACTGGAGCCAAAAAGGAGTTTACGGCATTAGCTCAAGAATTAATTCCAAATGATAAAGCCAATATTTTCAATCAAGCGATAATGGAGTTTGGTGCGCTGCAATGTGTGCCCAAAAATCCCAATTGTGAAAATTGTGTTTTTAACGACAGCTGTGTGGCGTTGCAAAAGAAAAAGGTTGGACAGCTTCCTGTGAAATCTAAAAAGATTAAAGTGACAAATAAGTACTTTAATTACTTGGTTTTTTTAGATGAAAATGCGAATACTATAATTAGTAAGCGAACGCAGAAAGGAATTTGGCATAATTTATATGAGTTTCCCTTAATTGAAACTGAAAACGAACTAACTGATACTGCTATTTTGGATTTAATTCAAAATCAAACGTTTGTAGAAAATGAAATTTTAGCAATACGATTATTCAATCAAGAGGCAATTCGACATAAACTTTCACACCAACATTTGAATATCAAATTCTGGGAAATAAGAGTAAAAAAGACACTAGAAACAGGGATTGATTCTGAGTCGGTTTCAAAATTTCCTTTCCCGATTGTAATTTTTAATTTTATTGAGAATGTTTTGAGTTAAATTTCAAAAAATAGATTAAATTTGAAGAAACAATTCGGTTTCAAATGAATGGTACTTTAAATAAAGTCATGCTAATCGGTCATTTAGGTGACGAAGTTAAAATGCATTATTTTGAAGGAGGTAATTGCATAGGTAGATTTCCTCTAGCCACCAATGAAGTTTATATTAATAAACAGACCAACGAAAAAATTACCTCTACAGAGTGGCATAATTTGGTTGTGAGAAATAAAGCAGCCGAAATCTGTGAAAAATATTTATCAAAAGGCGATAAAATATTTATCGAAGGCAGGATAAAATCGCGCCAATGGCAAGCCGAAGATGGTTCTACAAAATACACAACTGAAATACAAGTTACTGAGTTTACCTTTTTATCAACAAAAAAAGATATAGACGGTTTTAAATCTTCACAAAATTTAGAGACAAAAAACACTAATTTTGATACTCCAAATTCGGCAACTCCCGAAAACGATTTACCGTTTTAATATTGTTTAATTAATTTATACTCCTTTGTACTCTGAGCCCAGTTATTATCTACTCGCAAGTATAGACACCAATTTACTACTTGGAATAATAGGAATTGTTTTTCTTTTGTTTTGTTCAGCTATGGTTTCAGCGGCAGAAGTAGCCCTTTTTTCACTCACCCAAAATGATCTTACTATATTAGCCGAAGAAGACACATCTAAAGCAAATTTAATTTCAAAACTAATACAACGGCCCAAAAAACTGTTGGCTACAATACTTGTAGCTAATAATTTTAGCCATATTGGGGTTGTTATAATTTTTTTTTCCGATTTTGATAGGAAGCCGCTCTTTGAGGCCATTACTTCTCCAATTTTTATTGTAAAGGTTTTACTGGTTACCTTTCTTATTCTTTTATTTGGTGAAGTATTACCTAAAATTTACGCGAGTAGAAATAAGATTAAATTTTCAAAATTTGTTGCCAATCCGATGTTTGTTTTATACAAATTGCTCTCGCCAATAAGTCTGCCAATGCGTGCGGTGAGTATATATTTGCATGAAAAATTAGGAAAACAAAAATCAAATATTTCAGTAGATCAATTATCACAGGCATTAGAACTAACCTCTACAGATGATACGTCTACCGAAGAACAGAAAATTTTAGAGGGAATCGTTTCGTTTGGCAACACCGACACGAAACAAGTAATGAGTCCGAGAATTGATATTTTTGCTTTAGAAATAGATGAAACATTTGCCGAAATTTATACTAAAATAGTCGATAAAGGATATTCAAGAATTCCGGTTTATAGAGAGAATATAGACCATATAGAAGGCATACTTTTCGTAAAAGATTTAATTCCGCATATCAATAAGAAAGAATTTGATTGGAAAAAACTAATGCGCGAACCTTTTTTTGTGCCCGAAAATAAGAAGTTGGATGATTTGCTAAAAGAATTCCAAAACAAGAAAAGCCATTTAGCTATTGTAGTAGATGAATACGGAGGAACATCAGGATTGGTTTCATTAGAAGATGTAATCGAAGAAATTGTGGGTGATATATCAGATGAGTTTGATGATGAAAATTTAAACTTCTCCCAAATAGATGATAAAAATTTCTTATTTGAGGGTAAAATTAATCTTAAAGATTTTTATAGAATTATAGATGTAGATGAAGATGCTTTTGAAAGCAGTAAAGGAGAAGCTGAAACCTTGGCAGGATTTATTTTAGAAATATTAGGAAATTTTCCAAAAAAAGGACAGAAAATCCATTTTTCAAATGTTCGATTTACCATTGAAGTAGTCGATAAAAAAAGAATTAAACAATTAAAAGTAACTTTAGATTAATATAAAATGCTTAAAAAAACTAGTCTCCTTATCTTTCTGTTCTCAACCTTAGCGATTGTTATAAGTTGTAAAGATGAAGTGTTGCCAAAGCCAGCAAGTCAACTTCGATTAGATTATCCTGTTGCCAATTATGTAAGGTTTAGCAATCATTGTCCGTTTGAGTTTGAAATGAATGGAGATGCTATAATTAAAGAAGATAAGTATTGTGGTTTCTCCATTCATTATCCTAAAATGAAAGCCACTATATATTTAACTTATAAAACGGTAAATAAAGATATAGATTCGCTTTTAAAAGATGCACAAACATTAACTTATAAACATGTTATAAAAGCAGATGATATTTTGGAACAGCCCTATATAAATACTGATCAAAAAGTATATGGTATGTTTTATAGGGTAAATGGCAATGCTGCTACCAATGCACAGTTTTATGCTACAGACAGTATCAAACATTTTGTTACTGGTTCGGTATATTTTTATGCTAAACCAAAATTTGATTCGATAATGCCTGCCGCAGATTATGTTAAAAATGATATGCAGCGTTTACTAGAAACCATTAAATGGACCCGAGGCCGTTAGAGAGAACGGAGCGAAGCTAAATAAAAAGGAACTCTAAGAGTTCCTTTTTTAAATAATATAAAATAATAGTTATTCTTAACTCTTAATTTTTAGGTCAGAAACTTTATAAGTTTCTCCATCAGCTGCACTTTCTACTGTTTTTTTGATTTTGTCAGCGTTTAAAATTGCAGCGTCAAAATCAACTGTGGCTTCTTTTTTATCAAAATCAACGGTCGCTTTTTGAACGCCATTCATGTTGGATAATTTGGTTTCAATAGTTTTGGCACAACCCATGGCACACGTCATACCTTCAATTTTAAAACTAGCGGTTTCTGGTTTTGTAACAACGGTTACTTTTTCCTCAGCAGTAGATTCTTTGCTATTTGATAGAGGTTTACTTGCCGTTTCTTTACAACTTATAAATAGTAAAGTAATTAATAAAGACAGTAGTGATTTGGTGAAATTCATGATGTAAGTAATTTATTTTTGGGACTTTATTTTATTCATGGGCAAAATTAATAAAAAATAAAAGTGATTATTCTTAAAATAATTACAAAATTTGATGCGTTCAAAAACACAATAAGAAATGCAAAAGTTAAAATGGATTATACTAGTAGCTCTTGCTCTAATTTGGGGAAGTTCATTTATATTAATAAAAAAAGGACTTGTCGGATTAGATCCATTTCAACTGGGTTCGTTGCGCATCATTTTTTGTGCTATTTTTTTATTGATAATTGGATTTAAGAGCTTAACGTCAATTGCTCAACATCAATGGAAATATATTGCGGTGACTTCTTTGTTTGGAACCTTTATTCCCGCCTATCTTTTTGCCATAGCCGAAACAAAAGTGAGTAGTTCTATTTGTTCTATTTTAAATTCATTGACACCTTTAAACACTTTAATTTTAGGAGCTGTTGCGTTCGGATTGAATTTTAGAAGGAATCAAATTTTCGGAATTATAATTGGTTTAATTGGCACGGCAGTTTTGATTTTTAATGGCAAAGCTCAAACCGGGTCAGATGATTATTCCTATTCTGTATTTGTACTTATTGCAACCGTTTGTTATGCAATGAATGTAAATCTGATAAAAAAATACCTTTCAGATGTTAAGCCATTGAGCATAACAACAGGAAACTTTTTAGTGATGCTGGTTCCTGCAATTGCAATACTATTTTTTACAGATTTTAGTAGTAAAATGAATTTATCGGTAACCCAAAACGCTATGATTTATGTAATGATTTTGGGAATCATTGGAACCGGAGTTGCCAATGTAATTTTTTATAAATTAATACAGATATCCTCACCGGTTTTTGCCTCTTCGGTGACGTATTTAATTCCGATTGTTGCTTTTCTTTGGGGGTTGTTTGATAACGAAATGTTGACACCGTACCAATTTTTGGGTGCATTAATCATTTTGGTTGGGGTGTTCCTTGCCAACAAGAAATAAAAAAAGCCCCGATATTCGGGGCTTTTTGTAAAGTGTATTTTTATTTATTATTGAAAGTCAGCATCACTAACATCTTCATTAATTTTAACATCGCTCATTTTGATATCTAATTCAAAACCAACATTCATAATAGTGTTGAAAGGAACTTTTACTCCTTTAACTGCTCTATAATCGTTAAAGTTAGTTACTCTTGTTGCTTTTTTACCATCTTGCTCTTCTGTTGTAGCTTCAGCAGTTTTTAACCCTGATTTTACATCAAAATAATAGGTAGTGTCTCCATCAACAACAGCATAAGCATCAGAACCATTCATTGGCTCAATTCCTGATACCGTTACACCTGCTTTGTTTGCCAACAAAGTTTCGTTGAAAAGTACTGCGCTTTCTTTCATTTTGGCTAATTCTTCACCTTCTAAAACTTTCTTCTGACCTTGTTGCATCATATAACCAGTATTTCCGTTAACTACTTGTTTCATCAACGATCCCATACCTGCCATAGAAAGTTCCACCATCATTCTTCCTTTAGAATCTACTTTAGAATTATAAGACAAAGGCATTGGTGCTTGTGGTATTTTTGTAGAACCAACAGATGAAATAGATTTTACCGATTTTACTGCTTTGTCTCCACCAATAGCTGTTATGTAACCATCAACTATAGTTTTAACAGTAACTCCAGCAGGAACTGGTTTTTTCATTGCTGGTTTCTCTGTAGGATTTCCAAATTTATCAAAATAGAATATTGGAATTTTTGTACTTTCTAAACCGGCAATTACTTCAGAACCTTTTCCAACAACGAGTATTCGAGCATTATCTTGTAAGAAATATTTGTTTGCTACTCTCATTACATCATCAGGAGTAACTGCATTAATGTTTTTGATATAGTTTTCATAGAAATCAGCTGGTAATCCTTCAGTCTCAATGTTTAATGCATAACGAGCAACTGTTGCTGGTTTTTCAACTTGCATCACAAATTTACCAACATATCCTGCTTTTACGCTGTTTAGCATTTCATCTGAAACTTTTTCAGTTCTGATTTTCTTTAATTCTTTTAAAGCTTCCACAACTGCACTATCCGTTACTGAATTTCTAACTTGAGTATTTGCTTTAAATACACTATAAACATTTTTATCAAAACCTATACTTGAACGCGCTCCGTAAGTCCAACCATGCGCTTCTCTTAAATTCATGTTTAAGTAACTATTAAAATCACCACCATAAACTTGATTCGCTAATATAACTGGGAAAAAGTCAGCATCCGTCATTTTTAAATTAACCGTATTTAATATGGTAATTTCAGACTGAACAGCGTTAGGCATATCTACAAAGTTGATTTGTGAATACTGAACATTACTCGGATTAGAATACGTTAGTCTTGGAGCGGTAGCTTTTGTCCATGAACCAAATAGTGTTTCAACTAATTTTTTTACCTCTTTCGTTTTTACATCACCAACAATAACTAAATAGGCGTGTTCTGGTACGAAATACGTTTTATAATTGTCTTTTACATCGGCAAGTGAAACGTTGTTGATTGTTTCTTCAGATAAATATTCACCAGAGGGATGATTTTTACCATAAGCCAATACTCTCTCAACTCTACTAGCAACAGCAGTTACACTTTTCTCTTGTGTTTTTAAACCTTCGATAAGTTTTTCCTTTTCTTTGTCAAATTCATCTTGAGTAAAGTTGGGCATTAAAGCGCCTTCTGCCATTAACTCTAATATTCTTTTAGCGTGTTTTGATAATCCGCTTGCAGAAGCTCCAGAGGAATAGAAGTTAATGTTTGCACCAAGAAAATCAATTTCTTCATTGAAAGGATCTTTAGCGGTTTTGGTTGAACCATTACCAATTAAGCTACTGGTCAAATCATCAACCCCTTTTTTGTTGCCTTCAGCATAAGGAGTATTGTCAATTGTTAAGCTAAAAGAAACTCTAGGTAACTTATGATTTTCAACAACTAAAACTTTTAATCCGTTTGGTAGTGAAAAAGTTTCAGGTTTTTTAATGTTGATTTTTGGAGCAGGTCCAGGTTTTGGTTGTGTTCTGTCTTGTGCTTGCATAATAAAAGTTAAAAACAAGCTTGATAATAGGATTATTTTTTTCATTTTTTTAAAGTTTATTTATTGTCAGCTTTGTCTTTTGCAGGTACATAATCCAAAATTAAACGTTGGTTTGGATTTAGATATTTTTTTGCGGCTTCTCTCATTTCTTCACGAGTTACAGAACGTAAAATATCTATATCAGTGTTTATTAAATTCACATCGCCAAATAATAAATAGTAAGTTGCTAAATTTTCAGCTACACCTTCAATGCTAGCATTGTTATCTACATAATTACTTTCGTTAATGTTTTGTAATTTTTGAAAATCTTTTTCAGAAATTAAATCGGTTTGTAGTTTTACAATTTCTTCATCAATTTCTTTAACTAAATCAGCTGACGTAAATTCACCTTGTGGCATTCCGTAAAGAATATATTGGCCATAATCTTCTTGAGCATAATTGAATGCGCCAATTTGTAAAGCCATTTTCTTATCGTCCACAATTTTTTTGTATAATTTAGAGCTTTTTCCATTACTTAAATAGGTAGAAATCATATCTAAAACACGAGCATCGCGAGTTTTCATAGATGGGATTCTATAAGCTGCAACTACCATTGGTTTTTGGATGTTTGGATCTTCGTAGGTTGCTTTAATTGTTTCAGTAATTGGAGCTTCTACGAAAGTTTCTTTTTTCAATTCTACACCTCTTGGTATTGGACCAAAGTAATCTTGAATCCATTTTTTAGTTTGTTCAACATCTATTTGACCAGCCACTACTAATACTGCATTATTTGGAGTATAAAACTTTTTGTTAAACGCTTGAAATTCTTCCAATTTTGAAGCGTCTAAGTGCTCCATAGAACCAATAGTTGCCCAACGATAAGGGTGCACTTTAAACATGTTCTTTTTTACTTCGGCAATTAATTGACCGTAAGGTTGATTGTCTACACGCAATCTTTTTTCTTCTTTAACCACTTCGTTTTGGGTATCAACACCAATTTGGTTAATTACAGGATGCATTAATCTTTCTGACTCCATCCACAAACCTAATTGCGCATTATTGGAAGGGAAAACCTCAAAATAATAGGTTCTGTCTTCTGTTGTGTTGGCGTTGTTTGTTCCTCCGTTAGAAGTTACAATTTTAAACCATTCACCACGTTTGATGTTTTGTGTACCTTCGAACAATAAATGTTCAAAAAAGTGTGCAAATCCGGTTCTTTCTGGATTTTCATCTTTTGCACCTACATGATACATAACAGAGGTAATTACAACTGGTGCCGATTGGTCGTTGTGTAAAATCACATGTAAACCATTTGGCAAATCGTACTCCTCAAAAGCGACCTTTTGGGCCAGAGCTGTTCCTCCAAGCATAAGCATAGAACTTAAAGCGATTAATGAATTTTTCATAAAAAATTTAAATTTTTTCGTTGATTTTTTGTTAGTAAACTAACCTTAAAATTTGTTACACCAAAAGTAATTTATTTTATCTAGATTAAAAAAAATAATCAGTATATATAATGTTTCATATAACACTTTGATTAACAACTTTAAACTTTTTTTTGGTAAGGGTTGTGTGTAAAAGAAATAGTATTATATTTGCAACCCGAAAAGTCGGGAATATTAAATTAACTAAACATCATTGTTATGTACGCAATCGTAGAGATAGCAGGGCAACAATTTAAAGTAAGCAAAGACTTAAAGGTTTATGTTCACCGTTTGGCTAATGAAGAAGGATCAAAAGTTTCTTTTGACAAAGTTCTTTTATTAGACGAAAATGGCAACATCACTTTAGGCGCCCCAGCTATAGAAGGAGCTTCAGTAGAAGCCAAAGTGTTACAACACTTAAAAGGAGACAAAGTAATCGTTTTCAAAAAGAAAAGAAGAAAAGGTTACAAAAAAAGAAATGGACACAGACAATCTTTGACTCAAATTTTGATTGAAGGAATTTCTGCAACAGGCGCTAAGAAAGCAGCTGCTCCAAAAAAAGCAGTAGTTGAAGTTGAAGCGGATGCAGTAGTTGAAGCTCCAAAGAAAAAAGCTCCAAAAGCTAAAAAAGAAGATACTCAAGAATAATAATAATAGTAAAACTTATACGTCATGGCTCACAAGAAAGGTGTCGGTAGTTCTAAGAATGGTAGAGAATCAGAATCAAAACGTTTAGGCGTTAAGATTTATGGTGGTCAGGCTGCAATTGCAGGTAACATCATTGTTAGACAAAGAGGTTCTAAACACAATCCAGGAGAAAACGTTTACATGGGTAAAGATCATACTTTACACGCAAAGGTTGCTGGTGTAGTGAAATTTCAGAAAAAAAGTGATAACAAATCATTTGTATCTGTAGTTCCATTCGAAGCATAAGAACAAACTCTTATCCTAATACAAAACCCGATTCATTAAT
>CANHWG010000046.1 GCA_947464335.1 Flavobacteriaceae bacterium | reverse complement strand
TACCTCAATGAATACTAAATATTTCGATTTAATAAATCAAACATTCTACTTTCCGCAAGAAGAATTTACATTAAATAAAGACAACCTTCAGTTTCACAATATAGATTTGATGAAATTGGTAGAACAATACGGAACACCTTTAAAATTTACCTATTTACCTCAAATATCAAACAACATCAACAAAGCCAAAGCTTGGTTTAGAAAATCGATGGAGAAAAATAAGTATGATGGTAAATATTACTATTGTTATTGCACTAAAAGTTCTCATTTTAGTTTTATAATGGATGAAGTTTTTAAAAACAATGTTCATATTGAAACCTCATCGGCTTATGATATCAATATTGTAGAAAATTTGATTGCTCAAGGAAAAATAAACAAGAGCACTTATATTATTTGCAATGGATTTAAGAGAGAACAATATATAGAAAACATTGCTCGCTTAATTAATGGTGGATTCAACAAAACTGTTCCTATTATTGATAATTATGAAGAGTTAGATTTATTGCAAGAATCTATAAACGGTAAATTCAAAATTGGAATTAGAATTGCCGCAGAGGAAGAACCCAAGTTTGAGTTTTATACATCACGACTTGGAATTGGATACAAAGACATCGTTTCTTTCTACAGAAAACAAATTCAGGAAAATAAACAAGTGGAATTAAAAATGCTTCACTTTTTTATAAACACCGGAATAATGGATACCGCTTATTATTGGAACGAATTAGTAAAATGTATCAAAGTGTATGTTGCTTTAAAAAAGGAATGCTCAACACTAGACAGTTTGAATATCGGTGGCGGATTTCCAATCAAAAACTCACTTGGATTCGAATACGATTATCAATATATGATTGATGAAATTATCAATCAAGTAAAAATAGCCTGTGATGAAGCCGAAATTGATGTTCCTCATATATTTACAGAGTTTGGTTCGTTTACTGTTGGAGAATCTGGCGGTGCCATCTATCAAGTTTTGTATCAAAAGAAACAAAATGATCGTGAGAATTGGAATATGATTGACAGTTCTTTTATCACAACGCTACCCGATACCTGGGCCATTAACAAACGTTTTGTAATGTTAGCTGTAAACCGTTGGAACGACACCTACGAAAGGGTTCTACTAGGTGGATTAACCTGTGATAGCGACGATTATTACAACTCTGAACAACACATGAACGCGGTATATTTACCTAAGTACAATAAAGAAAAGCCCTTGTATATTGGCTTCTTTAACACGGGTGCTTATCAAGAAACTATAGGAGGTTTTGGCGGATTACACCACTGTTTGATACCTCAACCAAAACATATACTAATTGATCGAGATGAAAATGGTATTTTGGGAACTGAGGTTTTCTCTGAACAACAAAGTGCTGATGATGTATTGAAAATATTGGGTTACGAAAAAAAGTAGTTCCTATTTTAGTATAAAAAATCATTAAAAAAATCATTAAAAATTAGTTTGTAGTATTAGAAAAAAAGTTTTTCTTTGAACTACTAACTAAAGTAATAAAGAACAAAGCAAAATGAGTAAAGGACCGATTAGTCAATTTATTGAAAAACACTATCTTCATTTCAATGCAGCCGCTTTGGTTGACGCTGCAAAAGGATATGAAGCTCATTTGCTTGACAATGGTAAAATGTTGATTTCCTTGGCTGGCGCTATGAGTACTGCAGAGCTAGGAAAATCCTTAGCGGAAATGATTCGCCAAGATAAAGTACATATTATTTCGTGTACGGGAGCTAATTTAGAAGAAGATATAATGAATTTGGTGGCTCACAATTCGTACAAAAGAGTACCCAACTATCGAGATTTAAGTCCACAAGAAGAATGGGATTTATTAGAAAACCATTACAATAGAGTAACAGACACTTGTATACCCGAAGAAGAAGCGTTTCGCAGATTACAATCACATCTGTATAATATTTGGAATAATGCCAATTCTAAAGGAGAGCGATATTTTCCGCATGAGTTCATGTATCAAATGATAAATTCGGGAGTTTTAGAACAATACTACGAAATTGACCCAAAGGATTCATGGATGGTTGCAGCCGCTGAGAAAAACTTACCAATAGTTGTTCCAGGTTGGGAAGATAGTACTATGGGGAATATTTTTGCTTCCTATTGTATTAAAGGAGAATTCAATCCAACTACTATGAAAAGTGGTATAGAATACATGATGTGGTTAGCCGATTGGTTTCCTAAAAATTCCGGTGGCAAAGGGGTTGGTTTCTTTCAAATTGGTGGTGGAATTGCGGGTGACTTCCCTATTTGTGTGGTACCAATGTTATACCAAGATATGGAAATGCATGACATTCCGTTTTGGAGTTATTTTTGCCAAATATCAGACTCAACAACAAGTTACGGTTCCTATTCGGGAGCGGTTCCCAATGAAAAAATCACTTGGGGAAAACTTGACATACATACACCCAAATTTATTGTAGAATCGGATGCGACAATTGTTGTACCACTTATATTTGCTTACTTACTAGATTTATAAAAGTTTTTTTATGAGAAGAATTATCGTAGACTATGCTAAACTAACCGGAGACATTCTTAATTTATTAGTAGATAAATTTCCTGAAGGTTATGACGACTCGGATATCATTCGTTTTAGAAATGCTCAAAACGAATTAATTGAAGCAGTTGAAGTAAAAACAGAAGACACTATTTACTTGGTTAAAGTAAGTACTAAATTGGCTAGTCGAATGGAAAAATTTGACGAAGAAGATATTGACTCCGTTGTTGAGCCAATAGAACCAATTAAAGGACTGGATGATGATGATGATGCTCCATCGGAAGTTGAGGAAGATGAAGAAGAAGATTTATTAAAAGACAAAGGAGGTTCAGATGATGCTGATGACGATGATGATGACGATGATGAATTTGAAGTCTCTGATAATTTTGACGATGAAGACGACGAGGAGTAATAAATTATTATGAATTTTAAATTATAAATGTATCCCAAGTTCTACAAGAAATTTGGGATTTTTTTATGGTACAAAATGTAAGCATTCAAATCTAAATCAAGAATTTAATTTAAAATAATCAAAGGTATCTTTCTTCGAAAACTCTTTGATGATGATTTTGATGCCCTATAATAGCAAAACCTAGAGCTCTCACAGAAACTGAATTATTCGACGCAATCCCTTTTTCTACTAAAAGTTCTGTAGCAAAAGATTTAAACAATGACAATGTGGCTTGTCTAACGATTAACATTTCACTCAACAAATCTTGTATACTTCTCTTATTGGCGTTGGCTGCTTCTACATAATCATTTTCTTCAAAACCAGGTAAGGCAGTTTTATCATATCTAGCAAAACGCAACGCACGATAAGCAAATACTCTTTCAGAATCAATTATATGTTGAATAATATCCTTTATAGTCCATTTGCCTTCTGCATATCGGTAATCAAACTTATCTAACGGAATATTTTGGACAAATTTTATAAAGCGATGCACCGAAATTTCAAGTTCTTCTATCAAGGTGTATTCATCAGAAACTTGATTCAAGTAAGTAGCAAAATAGGCCGGGAATTCATCAGGTTGTAAGTCGGTTGGTTTCATTTTATTTAATTTTTAAGCTGAATTTCTACTCGCATTGGTATTTCCAAATAACGAACGGGTTACTAATTTTTCATACACTTCAATCAGTTTTTCATCAATAGTATTGTTTCGTTTCATTTCGATTATTTGCGAAGAAGCATATTGTTGAATGGCTAATAACGGCATTACAATTTGTTCTCTTATATCAATCGAAGCTTTTCCATCGGGATAATTTTCCATAAGCGTTTTGTGACCTGCTATTTTTAATAAAAGTCGCTTCGTTTCTAAATACTCATCGTATATAATTTGCCAAAAAGCACCAAATTCTTTGTCTTCCTTCATATAAGCTGTCAATGGGAAAAAGCATTTAGCCAACGACATCATACTGTTTTCTAATAAGGTCCTAAAGAATAACGAATTGTCATAAAGTTTTTGAACCTGATCCCATTGGTTCGAATCTTCAAAATGTTTCAATGCAGTTCCTACTCCAAAAAATCCGGGTACATTTTGCTTCAATTGACTCCACGAACTTACAAAGGGAATCGCTCGTAAATCGGAGAAATTCAATTGATCATCTGTATTCCTTTTTGATGGACGGCTTCCGATATTGGTTTTCCCAAAATACTTCAGGGTACTCATTTGCTCTAAATAGGGAATAAACTTTGGATGTGATTTGAAATCTAAATACTTCTGATATCCAATAGTTGCTAATTCATCCATTATCAATTTATCAGAATCTAATAGATTATTTTCTTCTTTGTTAAAAACCTGATTCGCCACTCCGGCACTCAATAGATTCTCTAAATTATAACGACAAGAATCTAAAGTCCCAAAATTAGAACTGATGGTTTGTCCTTGTACCGTAACCTGAATTTCTTGATTCTCGATAGTAGAACCCAAAGAGGCATAAAACTTATGTGTTTTTCCGCCACCCCGCGCAGGTGGTCCGCCACGGCCATCAAAGAAAATTACTTTTACACCATACTTTCTAGAAACTTCGGTAATGGTTTCTTTGGCTTTAAAAATACTCCAATTGGCCATCAAATAACCACCATCTTTGGTTCCGTCTGAAAAACCAAGCATAACGGTTTGCTTTTCTTTTCGTTGACTTAGATGATATCTGTACGATTCATTTTGATACAATTGTTCCATTATTTTAGGAGCATTTTGCAAATCATCAACCGATTCAAACAACGGAACAATATCTACGGTTGGATTTTCCCATTGCAATAATCGAAACATGGCAAAAGTTTCGATAACATTGAGTGCGCTTTCGTTGTTACTGATGATATAACGATTACAACCCTGTTCACCATTTTTATTTTGTATCTCGCGCATCAATGTAATCGTATCTAATGTAGATTTTGTTATTTCATTTTCAAAAGTATGTTGGGTCAAATCAAAATGGAATTTAGAAATAAAATCCATCTTTTTTTCTTGAGAGAAACTATCAAAATCATCCGGAAAAATAGCGCTTTTTTCTCTTTTCAAGAAAGCAATAATATCATCAAAAACCTGATTATGAACACGGCTATTTTGACGAATATCTAATGATGCAAAATGAAAACCAAACTGATTTACTTTCTGAATAAGCAAGTTAATCTCGTCTAAATATAAAGAATGATGTTTATTGATTATGATTTGTCGAACAACGTTTAAATCACTTGTCAAGTCATCAAGTGTAATAAAAATTTCACCTTGTGAATAAAATACAGAACGATACAATCGGTATTCCAATCCTGCAATAATAGTATCAACTTCGTTAAATGTTAATTTTCGTTTGAGTGCTCTGATATCAAAGTAATAACATTTAAGAATAGAGGTGCGCAATCGATTAGCTACTTTTTCTGTAATTTCGGGTGTCACAAATGGATTACCATCTCTATCGCCACCAGGCCAAAAACCTAAACTTATAATTGAATTATCGATTATATTTCCGTTAAAAATATTTTTCTGAAGATACTGCATCATATCGCCTATCGTTTGATAGAATACATTTTCGAGATACCAAATCAAACTCACTGCTTCATCAAATGGAGTAGGTTTTTCTTTCTTGATAAATGGCGTTTTGCCTAATTGTGCTAATAATTGCTTTATTATTAAAACATCATTCTGTCGAATTGCTTCGGTTAAATCGGTTATAATTCCTAATACGGATCCAGGATAAAACTGCGTCGGATGCGCCGTCAAAACGGTTCTAACACTAAACGTTTCTAAAAATTTTATCAGTTCTTCATGTTTATCTTTAGCTTCCGCTTTTTCTTTAATATCTCTCAAAGAACCTCTACCTTCTAGATTATTAACGATGGAGAAAGCAGCATCTTCGATGGCGTCAAAAAGTACAATCTGTCTTTCTACATATTGTATAAAGCGAAATAATAAATCAATTTTTTTCTCTTCACTTGGCTTATCTAAATATTTTTCCGAGAAGAAATCAACTATTTGCTTTGGAGACCAATTCTTTTTAAATCCGGTATCACAAACTTCTGAAAATAAGGGCAGCAAAACTCCTGTATTATCGATAGCATCAAAAGGTAAAGTTAAAAATACACTATTATAAATAGGATATTTAGATAATACGTTTTGGTTGAACCGTTCAATTTTAGGCAAAGTATACATAGCAATGTAATTGATTTTTAAATGTACAAAAAAACCTCAAGCGTTTACTTGAGGTTTTTAATATTTTAAAAAAAATACTAATCTAATTCTTGAAATATAGTATGCATTAAACGTTTTTTGTCGTTGATGCTTTCTTCTAATGAAATCATAGTTTCTGTTCGGTAAACGCCTTCGATATCGTCTATCATAAAGATAACATCTTTGGCATGTTTGGTATCTTTTGCTCTAATTTTACAAAAAATATTGAATTTTCCAGTCGTCACGTGGGCAACCGTTACATATGGAATTTCATTAATTCGTTCTAACACAAATTTAGTTTGTGAGGTGTTATTTAAAAAGACTCCCACATAAGCAATAAAAGAATATCCCAGCTTTTCATAGTCTAAAGACAGTGAAGAACCCATAATTATTCCTTGATCTTCCATTTTCTTTACTCTGACGTGAACCGTTCCAGCAGATATCAACAATTTCTTTGCAATATCTGTAAATGGAATTCTGGTGTTGTCAATCAACATGTCTAAGATTTGGTGGTCTACTTCGTCTAATTTAAACTTGCTCATAATGTAATTTGTTAAATTTCAATATTATTATTTGAAAGTTCAAAACAAAAGTCAACTATTCAATACTGCCGTTAACAATTTTAATGTTCTTTCCTAAATTAAAAGTAGCTTTTGAATCAATTGTTGGTGCATTTGTATTTTGATCAAGATAACGTTCACCTTGTGCGTCTATCTCTTTATGACCAAAATAATTTTCTAAATGATCAATTTGTACAATTACGGCTTCAAAAGTTATTTTATTATTCTGTAGAACTTCTTTGAACTGAGCTGCAAAATTGCTATTTTTTTCAATACCGTCATAATTAATTTTGACATTTTTATAAACAAAGTCGTAAAAAACGACTTTATTTTGCGGAATTTTCAGGTAATCGTCATTTTTATTATTAACTATATCGTTTTCGTGCAAAAATCGAATTCCTGAGAGTAGTGCCATAAAAATATATTTTCTAGTAATTTCTCTTTCATAATCATTTTGAAAATGTCCTGCTTCGAATAAAATAGTTGGCACATTTAGATGCTGAAACGTATCGCCAACACAATTTAGATTAAAGGAATCATCAAAACGACCTACTTGATTTGGAATATACTCTTGCAATGTTTCATTCATAGCGACAATCACATTCATGGCTTTGCCTCGAACTTCATTAACATCGCGATTTTCATTAAAAGCGGGAGCTAAAAACGATACTGTAGCTGGTTTACCTGTTGAACCTGCTCCAAAAATAGTTCTCTGATCATGAAGATTATAACAATAATTAGGGGTAAACGTTTCAAAAACATTTCTTAGAATTTTACTTTCGGGTTGAGATAGGTTTTGAGCGTCGCGATTTAAATCAATAGCATTCGCGTTTTCACGGGTATACATAGCTGCTCCATCGGGATTGAGCATCGGAATCAAACAAAAAGAGAATTGGTTCAACAAACTTTTACTTAATTCGGAATTAGAATGCAATACATTTATAAAATCAAACAAAGCTTTAGTGGTTGTGCTTTCGTTTCCGTGCATTTGTGACCACATCAAAATTTTAATTTTTCCGCTCCCAAGTTCGAACTTATAAATCGGCTTTCCCAAAACAGAATAACCAATAAGTACAGCACGGTATTTTGACAGTAAAGGTTCTATATGTTCCAACGTGATATAACGCCCAAAAAGTGATTCCTCCTTAAATTCCTGATGTAGTTCTAAATAATTCATTCGTTCGTAATTAAACATTAAATCCTCTTTCTGGAATTTTACCAACCGCATCTTTATAATGAGGTAGAATCATTTTCATATCTTCTTCATAATTACCTGAAACATAAATCGGTTGACCTATTCTGACTTCTTTTTTACTATAATCAAATGCCACTGGAATTATTGGTACATTGGCTTTTAATGCAATATAATAAAATCCGGTTCTAAGTTCAGTTACTTTTTTTCGAGTTCCTTCGGGAGATAATGCTAATCTAAAAACTTCCCGATTATTAAAAACCTCAACCGTTGCATCGACATTATTTTTGCCTCCACTTCGGTCCAAAGGTGCGCCGCCAACACTTCTAAAATACCGTCCGAAAGGAAACTTGAACAATTCCTTTTTACCCACAAAATTCATTTCCAATCCAATAATTCCTCTTGAAAACAATCCTAAGAAGAAATCAAAATTACAGGTATGTGGTATAACTGCAATGACACATTTTTTTACATTGGCATCAATAGTTCCGATTAGCTTCCAACCAAGTAATCGAAAGAAAATAAATGTATAGAGTTGTTTTTTCATCTGTCTAAACTAATGTTTCTTTTATTTGTAACATGAATCACCTTGCTCTCTTTGGAGTTTGAGTGGCAAACTTTTTTGTTTTGTGGCGATGTTATCCTTATTTATTTTTCGTAAATTTAGTGTTTCTGACTAACTTTTGAGAAAAATTTTATCGATGGTGCGAAAACTATTAAGCTATTTTATTCCAATTAATGTCTATAAAAGAAACTCATCATTAAGCAAATCGCTCGAAGTAAGTTGGAATAATGGCGAACTGGTTTTAGATAGCAAAAACACGAATTACTCCTACGGAAGTCTGCAACGGATTCTCAGAAAAGGGCTAAAATTTATTGGTTTTGAGAGAATTAGAAATTTTGAAAGCGTTTTGATTTTGGGCGTTGCTGGAGGTAGTGTAATTAAAACTTTAGTGGAGGAAATCAAATATGGCGGAAAAATAACCGGTGTTGAAATTGATGAATCCGTAATTGCGATTGCCAATCAGTATTTCGAATTAGACAAAATTCCGAATCTTGAAATCGTGATTGATGATGCCTTTGAATATGTTTTAAAAACTAAAAAAACCTATGATTTAATAATAATCGATATTTTTGAAGATACCACAATGCCCAACTTTTTATTTGAGGATTTTTTTATCAATCGGGTCAATTCATTATTAAATATAAATGGATTTATCTTATTCAACACGATGGTAATTTCTAAAAAAGAAGAAGAGCGAAATCATATTTACAAAACAAAATTCAACGGAAATTATTCATTAAGAATGTATCCAAAAGTTGAAACACACAACGAATTATTCACCATAAAAAAACTAAGTTGATGGGATTTTTTAGAAAACTATTAATTGGAAAAGTTTCGCAAAACTATAAACCAAAATTTAATCCTATTGAAAGACGGATATTAAATATTCGTGCCATTTGGAACAATGATCATCAATTTGACAATGGCATCGAAAAAATAGTTCGCTTGTTTCTTTCTTGCTCACAATTGTTATTTCCGGGTGTTTATATAAAATATCTATCCAATAAAATAGGTCACGAATATCAAGATTTAGCATTAGATATATACGTGCTAGCCAAGTTTCTTTTCCCTTTATTTATTTTGATCAATCAATGGCAATACCAAAATGCCATTCTATATACAATGGTGTATTTTTTACTAGAAACGGTTCTTTATATTCCAACTTTAATTTTTGCTTCCGATTTATTCTCTCGACCAAGATCCTATAAACGTTCGATGTTATTATTGTTCTTTAATTATATGGAAATTGTTTTTTCGTTTGCGGTTTTATACAGCCATGGAGATAATATGAACAAACCTTTTTCTCATTGGTTTGATGCGGTATATTTCAGTCTAGTAAGTTCGAATTCGATAGGTTTTGGAGATTTTTATCCCATAACAACTTTTGGCAAAGTATTAGTAAGTATACAAGCCATGTTCTTCTTGTCGTTTGTAGTTTTGTTTTTGAATTTCTTTTCCACAAAATTAAAAAGCAAGGGTTATTTTGATAATGAAGAAATGGATTAATTTCAGATTAGTTTTCTTGCCTTTTCTAAATCTTCGGGAGTATCTATTCCGATGCTACCCTGATTGGTTTCTACCATTTTGATGCGTTTGCCAAATTCTAAGTAGCGAAGTTGTTCCAATTTTTCGGAAGCTTCTAAGGATTTCATTGGCAATCTATAAAAATCTAACAACGCTTGTTTGCGGAAAGCATAAATCCCGATGTGTTTCATATAACGAACACCAGCATTTTCATCTCGTGGATACGGAATGACAGAACGCGAAAAATATAACGCAAAACCGTTTTGATCTGTTACTACTTTTACGTTATTCGGATTCTCGATTTCTTCTTTGTTGGTGATTTCAAACATCAACGAAGCTAAATCTACTTTATGATCAAAATCATTTCTGAATACATCTAATACTTTTGCTAAGGGTTCTTTGTTGATAAAAGGTTCATCTCCTTGAACATTGACTACGATATCAACATCCAAATTCTCTATGGCTTCTGCAATTCGGTCGCTACCACTTTCATGTTCTTTGACACTCATAATGGCTTTACCACCGTTATTGATGATTTCATCGTATATCAAAATCGAATCAGTAACGATAAAAACATCATCAAACAATTGGGTATTCTTCGCAGCTTCATACGTGCGTTGAATGACGGTTTTTCCGCCTAAATCCTGCATTAATTTGGCAGGAAAACGAGTCGAAGCATAACGTGCTGGAATTACGGCGATGATTTTCATTTCAATTTATTTATTCAAATATAATTAATTACAAATAAAATCTAATTATCAAAACTGGCATCCTTAAACCCAATTAAGTACAATTTGTCTTTGGCACGAGTAACGGCTGTATACAACCAGCGGATATAATCTAAATCGACACCATTGGGCAAATACGGTTGTTCTATGAAAACGGTATTCCATTG
Organism: Flavobacteriaceae bacterium; assembly: GCA_947464335.1. Classification (GTDB taxonomy): domain Bacteria; phylum Bacteroidota; class Bacteroidia; order Flavobacteriales; family Flavobacteriaceae; genus Flavobacterium. The sequence continues at coordinate 8,983 of CANHWG010000046.1, read as the reverse complement.
TCCGCCTTGCGATTTGTGACAGGTAATTGCATAAGAGAATTTTACCTGCAAAGCGTTAAAATATTCGTTGTTTTTAACTTTTAGGAATTTGCGGTATTGTGCTTCGCCTTCATAATCTTTCAGTACTTCTTGATACAAATGATTACTTTCATCATAGGTTAAAGATGGCGATTCGCTGGTTATGGTATTTAAGAGTAACATCGTTTCAAATGGTTTTTGATTGGGATAATCGACCATTCTGACTTTGACTTTGGCAAACTTAAAATCATACAATTCTTTAAAAGCAAAAATCTCTAGTACTTCAATGATATCTCCATTAGCAATGAATCCGGCTTCATCAGTTTCTTTCAACCAAAAATAATTATTCTTTACCACCATTAAATAATCACCCACCGACAAATCACTTTCTTTATCTAAAATTTTGGAACGAATTTGCTGGTTGTATTGGTTGGCTCTTTTATTTGAACGCACAATAAAACAAGTGTCTTCTATACTATAATTACTATAGGCACTTTGAATTGCATCTTGAATATCTAGACCATCCGTTAATCGAACAATATCATTATATCCTTTTAGGTTGAACTTGAAATCATCCAAGAAACTGCATTTCATTAATTCTCGTAGTTCGGTGGCATTATACAATATTCCTGATTTTTCTTCTTGACGCATTACTTCATCCAACTCAATAGAAAAAACTTCTTTATGATAATGCATCGCTAACTTTTCGGTATCCAATGCCGGACTAACATCTAATTGTACTGGCGGTAATTGAGCGGTATCGCCTAACAAAATCATTTTACAATTAGTCCCATTATAGACGTAGGAAATTAAATCGTCGAGTAAAGAACCGTTTTCGTACAACTTCGATTCAGTATTAACATCCGAAATCATCGAAGATTCATCTACTATAAAAATAGTATTGGTGTGCTTATTCTCTTTCATGGTAAACGAAACGCCACCTGATTTTCCTTTTTTGGGATAATAAATCTTCTTATGAATTGTAACGGCTGCTTTGTTAGAGTAATTAGCAATGACTTTAGCGGCTCTTCCGGTGGGAGCTAACAAGATATACTTCTTATTTACTGCTCCGAGATTGTTAACAATAGTAGAAATAACGGTCGTTTTTCCAGTTCCGGCGTAGCCTTTTAATACAAAAATTTCATCCGATTTAGCGTTGGTTAAGAAATCGGCAATCTTTTGAAAAAAAATATCTTGTTTTATAGTTGGTTGAAACGGAAACTGCTTTTGTAACACACTGTAAAACTGGCTTGAAGTCATTTTATTTACTACTGAAATTGGATTCTCAAATATAGTGAAATTGAATATAGAAAATTGAGAAAAGAAAATAGATGTTTCGCACAAAATGTTAGAGATACTGAAACAAGTTCAGTATAAATTTGTAAGTTTGCCCACCGCGCTTATATAAAAAACTATGTGGCAAAACTCAAGTGTTATTGATAAAATGTACAAAAAACTAGCTATTCAGGTTTCTTTGAATGGTTTGTCATTTGCTACGTTTGACACTTTGATGAATAAGCCATTACAAATTCAAAAAATTGACGTAGGCAAGGTTAATGTTACCTCAAAAATTGAAGATTTGTTTACCGAAGCTTTTCATAATTTTCCTGAATTAAAGGCAAGTTATGATGAAATTACTATTATTCACAGTAACAATTTATCGACTTTTGTACCATCTGCCTTATTTGATGAGGAATACTTAGGTAGTTATTTACAGTTTAACACCAAGGTTTTTGAAACCGATTTTTTTGCTTTTGATGAATTGCCTAATTACGAAATGAATAATGTGTATATTCCGTATGTGAACATGAACAATTATTTTATTGATCAGTTTGGCACTTTTGATTACAAGCATGCCAATACAATTTTGGTCAACAAGTTGTTGGATTTGTCAAAAAACAATGAGGAACAAAAAATGTTTGTACATATAAGTGATTCCCATTTTGAAATTATTATCATTCAAAATCAAAAGCTACAACTCTATAATTCGTTTGAGTATAAAACTCCCGAAGATTTAATTTACTATATTTTATTTACTGCCGAACAATTGCATTTAAACCCTGAGACTTTTAAATTAGAACTCTTGGGGAAAATCTCAGAAGATGATACTTTGTATTCTATTGTATTTAAGTATATAAGAAACACGCAATTATTTGATGTAAGTTTTATGCAAAATAGTTTAACTGATACCGAAAAGCGGGAGCATTTTATTTTATTACACTCATGAGAATCATCTCGGGTAAATTTAAGGGAAGAAGAATTGCACCACCCAAAAACCTTCCTGTGCGTCCCACTACAGATATGAGTAAAGAAGCGTTATTCAATGTTTTGAATAATCATTTTAATTTTTCTGAGTTAAAGGTTTTGGAACTTTTTGCCGGGACTGGAAGCATCAGTTATGAATTTGCATCACGTGGTTGTTCTCCAATTCTTTGTGTTGATGGCGACATGGGTTGTGTAAACTTCATCAAAAAAACCACAAAAGAATTTGAGTTTGAAATAACGGCTATAAAAAGCGATGTTTTCAAATTTTTAGAAAAACATACGGGCAATTATGACATCATTTTTGCCGATCCACCTTATGGAATGGCGCAAAAGGAATTCGAGAAAATCGTTGAACTTATCTTTGAAAACGAATTGTTAGATGAAGAAGGCATGTTGGTCGTAGAACATTCAAAATACACCAAATTAGATCAAATGCCTCATTATTCTTTTCAGAAAAATTATGGCGGTTCGGTATTTAGTTTTTTTGAGTTCTCGACTGCGCTCGAACAGACAGAAGATGAGAATGAAGATGAATAATTAAAAAATAGCAGATCAAAGGCTGTTTTTTGTTATTCTAAACTTATTTCAAACTCCACAGACAATGATTTCTTTCTGATGAAATACTAGACCATAAACCCAAACTAAAAGTAAATAGACATCCTATTTTTTAATCAATTTTTGAGTAGCGATAACTTTTTTTTGATCATCCGATAGGGTAACCAAATATATTCCACTTGCTACTTCAGGAAAAGATAAGTTAATAGAACTTACTTCCATTTTTTGGTTTCGGATAACAGCATTTCCTAATAAATCGTATACATCTACACTGAAATTTCCCTGTAAATCATTGCTGAAATTAACATTAAAATCCGTTGTAAAAGGATTGGGTGCAATGGTAAATTTGTTACCCGTCTGATTGAAACCGGAATCCAAATTTGGGTTGTTTTTAATACTGAAGTAAGTCTCACCATTATCTCCGATAGAGGCGGAAGCAATTTCTCTGTAAGGATTTGGGATGGCCCATGTGTAAAAAACACTATCGCCTTCTTCAGTTTTAATTCGTACAACATTGGGGAACGTTCCAAATGCAGTTATTAAAGTGCCGTAACCATCATAAGTAATTCTGGTATTAATAAGTGACTCTCCCAATATTTGATAAGTATCTGTAAATGAATTGGTGTAATTAAAAGGGAATACATAAACTGTACGTGGATTGGTATAAATTAGAGAGGTGCCGCTATCCGTGGTTGAACCCAAGTTATCCAGTTTAGCCGAATTAATTGTGAAGATGTCATAAACATCATCAAATCCAACATCAGTATTTTTTACAAAAAAATTGGCATTCACAAATTGATTAGAAAAAGGTGCCGAAGCAACAGCAACTCCGGAATAATTACCATCACTAGTTAAAACTAAACTTGAAAAATTCCACGTTTGATTGGCTCCGGCAGCACCTATGCCAATCGTTGAAGAAGAACCTAAATAAAATGTTCCCGCGTCAAAATAAGAATTGAAACTAGTTGATGTAATTGATGGCTGAGCAATGACACTACAACTAATTAATACAAAAGCTAAGAGTAATGATTGTTTCATAAATGAATCTTTTTTAATATTTATTGTAAACTTTATTCTAATTTCAAATAAAAAAGCAGACCTATAAGCCGGATTCTGTATTCGCCGAAACGAACCCTTATCATTTATCTAGACCAACAATTACTCGTTGGTTCGAGCTTCCTACCCTTCGGCAACGGACGAGTAGCCCTTAAATGCCGATATACTTGGAATTTCACCGCATAGAGTTTACCTGGTTTCACTACAGCCGAACTGTACTTGCTTTCTGTTGCACTTGTCCTCGTCTCTCAACGGACGGGTATTACCCGCTATGCTACTCTTTGGTGTCCGGACTTTCCTACTCGTCCCAAAAGACGAGTCGATAAGGCGGTCTGCGGGGCAAAGGTAGAATATTAGATTTTAAATATTAGATTTTAAATATATTTGATATTTAAAATTTGATATTTGATATTTCAAAACCTATATTTGTAATCCAGTTAAATTCTATGGAACAATTTGTAGTATCAGCGCGTAAATATCGTCCGCAAACGTTTAAAGACGTTGTGGGGCAACAAGCTATTACGAACACTTTGCTTAACGCCATAGAAAGTAATCACTTGGCTTCTGCCCTATTGTTTACTGGACCAAGAGGTGTTGGAAAAACAACTTGTGCCCGAATTTTAGCACGCAAGATTAACCAACCAGGTTATGATGATCCTTTTGAAGATTTTGCATTTAATGTATTCGAATTGGATGCTGCTTCCAACAATTCGGTTGATGATATTCGAAATTTGATTGACCAAGTTCGTATACCACCACAAACCGGACAATATAAAGTTTATATTATAGACGAGGTTCACATGTTGTCTTCGGCCGCTTTCAATGCCTTTTTGAAGACCTTAGAAGAACCACCGAAACATGCCATTTTTATTTTGGCCACGACCGAGAAGCATAAAATTATTCCAACCATATTATCCCGTTGCCAGATTTTTGACTTTAAACGAATTACCGTAAAAGATGCCAAAGAACATTTGGCAGAAGTGGCAAAAAGTCAAGGAGTGGAATTTGAAGACGATGCCTTACACATTATTGCTCAAAAAGCTGATGGCGCTATGCGTGATGCTTTGTCTATTTTTGACCGTGTGGTTTCGTATTGCGGGAATAAATTAACCCGTCAAGCGGTAACTGAAAATTTAAACGTACTTGATTACGAAACGTATATTACTGTTACCAATCTGATTTTAGAAAATAAAATTCCAGAATTGCTTTTGGCTTATAATGAGATTTTATCTAAAGGATTTGACGGCCATCATTTTATTGCTGGATTGGCCTCTCATTTCAGAGATTTATTGGTAGCCAAAAACCCTGCAACACTTTCTTTATTAGAAATGGGTGAAGCAGCGCAGCAATTATACGGACACCAATCAAAAATAGCATCACAAGACTTTTTATTAAAAGGTATTGATATTGCGAATGACTGCGATTTAAAATATAAGGTTTCTCAAAACCAACGCCTTTTAGTTGAACTTGCTTTAATGCAATTAGCCTCTATCACCTTTGATGGAGAAAAAAAAAAGTCTGAATTTATAATTCCGCCTACGTATTATCGTAATAACAGTTATTCCATAACGGAAGCTGGAAGTCAGAAGACGGAAGCTGTAAGTATAAAAACTGTAGAAGTCCAAAAAATAGCAATCACTCCACAGAAGTCTGAAGAAATTGTTGAAAAAGCTGAAGAACTCCCATCTCCCATCTCCCATCTCCCATCTTCTGTAACCCCTAACACAATAGAAGGACAACCCAAAGTTTCAGCTTTGTCATTAGCCAGTATTCGGGCCAAAAAAGAAATGGCAGAAAACTTAAAATCTACTGTAAAAGAAGTGGTGCACTTGGCAAGTGAGCCATTTACCGAAACCGAAATGTTGGAGCAATGGTTGAAATATGCACAACGCATGGAAGACAAGGGATTTCGGATTGTGGCCTCATTATTAACCATAAACGACCCCATACTTGAAGGGACAACAATTGTACATGAATTACCGAATGAGAGTTCTAAAATAGATTTTGAAAAAGAAAGACCGGAACTTTTGGGATATCTTCGAGGCAAGTTGCATAACCATGACATAACAATTAATGTAATAGTAAATGAAACATTGGTCGTTAAAAAAGCGTTTACCAATCAGGATAAATTCAATAGACTTGCAGAGATAAATCCAAATATTGAGCTTTTAAAAAAGTTGTTTGATTTGGATGTTTAGTTTTCTTTTTTTTCTGAAATATTAGGGAAATTCATTAACAACATACCAATACTTAACACTATACTCAAATAATTTCTTTTGTTATTTTCATAGCTCAAATCTGAAATAGTCATATCAGATAGCGTTGAAATTAGTAGTAGTAATGCTACTAAAAAAAGTAATGAATTTCTATATTTTTTCATTTCTAATTGTTATATAGTTTCTTGATACATTGCTTTCACAATTCCGTCAGCCAATCCAATTTTAGGCACAAATAATTGGCGCGCTCTACTCCACTTCATGGCATTTAAATAAACTTTTGTGGCCGGAATAATTACGTCAGCACGGTCAGTGTTTAATGCTAATTCTGCTATTCGTTGTTCGTAAGTTAGTGAACTTAAATATTGGTATTGTGAATTCAGGTATAAATAAGAAAGAGGTTTGTCTTGTAATTTTCCTGACAATTTGAATAGTTTGTTAATGTTTCCACCTGAACCAATAAGAATAACTTCTTCATATTCTTCGGTAGAAGCTTTAATCCATTTTTCAATTTCATCCCAAACAATATCACTTACCATATTGTTCAACATACGAACAGTACCTATTTTGAATGATTTAGAAGTTATCATTTTACCTTCTGAAAATAAAGAGAACTCAGTACTTCCACCGCCAACATCAACATACAAATAGGTTTTATCTGTTTTTAAGAAATCGTGTAAGTCAGAAGTAGCAATTATGGTAGCTTCAATTTTCCCGTCTATAATATCGATATCAATATCGCATTGTTGTTTAATTATAGAAGCAACTTCTTTACCATTGTATGCTTCTCTCATAGCTGAAGTAGCACAAGCTTTATATTTTTCGACCTTATATACTTTCATCAACAACTTAAAAGCTTTCATAGCATCAACCATTCGGTCAATATTTTCCTCTGAGATTTCACCAACGGTAAAAGCGTCTTGTCCTAAACGAATAGGCACACGAATTAAAGCACTCTTGTTAAATTGAGTTTCTTTGTGCTTCTGTTCTACAATATTGGTAATGAGCAAACGCATGGCATTGGAACCAATATCAATTGCAGCATATTTTTTAATTGAAATCATATTTTGAGGCAATAGTAATTAGGTGGTGAATTGCTTTTGGCTATTCTGTTATATTCTCTAGACGTTCACGATAGTAATTATAGGTTTCATGTTGGGCTCTAAAAACAGTTTCTCCAGCTTCACGAACTCGATATTTATTTTCAAATTTTTCTGAATGATACCTTGCTTTTACATTACCTTTCCATCCAATGTTAAACGTATCTATGATTTGTTTTTTGATGGTATCATCATATATAGGGCAAGTAACTTCTACTCGACCATCTAAATTACGAGTCATAAAATCAGCTGAAGAAATAAATACTTCCGGATCCTCATTATTACAAAAAATATAAGACCGCGTATGCTCTAAAAAGTAGTCTACTATACTTACTGCTTCAATATTTTCACTCATTCCTTTGACACCTGGTATTAAAGAACAAATACCTCTAACCTGTAATTTTATTTTTACACCAGCATTACTGGCTTCATACAATTTGTCAATAATATGATAATCAGAGATACTATTCATTTTTAAATGAATATAGGCAGGTCGTCCAACAATAGCATTATTAATTTCTCTATCAATTAACTTTGAAAACTTTGAGCGAGAGTAATGTGGAGATACAATTAAATGTTTATATCTATGAATTCGGTAGTTAACATCAAAGAAATCGAAAACTTTAGCCACATCTTTCAAGATTTGTTGATGGCTAGTAAAAAGGGTTAAATCAGTATAAATTTTAGCCGTTGTTTCGTTGAAATTTCCAGTAGAAATAAACCCATATCGTTTTAGTTTTCCCTCTTCTATTCTATCTATAACACATATTTTACTATGCACTTTTAATCCTTTTATTCCAAAAATCAATTCAATTCCTTCTTGTTGCATTTGTTCGGCATAGGAAATATTACTGGCTTCATCAAACCGGGCTTGGAGTTCAATTTGAACCGTAACTTTTTTTCCGTTTTTAGCGGCATTAATAAGTGAACTTATGATTTGGGAGTTTTTGGCCAAACGGTATAATGTGATTTTGATAGAGGTAACTTTTGGATCTAAAGCAGCTTCACGCAAAAACTTAATTAAATAGGAAAAAGACTGAAAAGGTGCATTAACGAGATAATCTTTTTGAGCAATTTTATTCAACAAACTACCATCCAAAGATAATCCTTCTATAGGAAGTGGGACTCTTGGCGGATAAAGCAAATCAAATCTACCTAAGTTTGGAAAATTCATATAATCGCGACGGTTATGATATTTTCCTCCCGGAATTACACCATCTGATGCATCAATTCCCATTTTTGAAAGAAAAAATTTCAGGGTATCTTTTTCGATATGCTTATCATAAACAAACCGAACGGGTTCTCCAATTCTTCTGTCTTTTACGGAAGTAGCAATTTTCTCCAGCATACTTTTACTCATATCACTATCGATATCTAATTGAGCATCACGAGTAATTTTTATCATATGTGCTGAGATGCTTTCGTAATCAAAAATATTGAAAATACTATTGAGGTTATATCGAATCAAATCGTCGAGCATCATCAAATATTGCTTTCCTTCTATTTGGGGAAGTTCGACTATGCGATTGGTATTTTTGGGAATCTCGATAACAGCATAACGCACTTCGGATTTAGGTTTTTTTACCAAATTCAGTAGACTTGTTTTTGATTCAGGTTTCATTACCAATTTTACTGCTAAATAACCCGAATTATCTTTTAGCAAAGGAAATTCTGCTAAATCATTTAGGATAATGGTAACTAATTCAGGGCTAATTTTTTGGATAAAAAAATCTTTTACAAAGTTCTCGTGATCACTAGTTACTTCATTTTCAT
>CANHWG010000045.1 GCA_947464335.1 Flavobacteriaceae bacterium | reverse complement strand
TTTTTTAGGGCTAGTTTTTTCTCTTCCTCCGTTAGGATTTCTTTTCGTTTGGGCGCGTGATTAATTTCGGCTTCATACGGTTTTGGATTGGGAAGAACGGATGGAATTCCTTGTAGTATTTGTTCTTGAAAAGTCATTAAAAGTTTATGATTTATAGTTTGTTGTTTGCTATTTACTAATTACTAATTACTTGTCACTAATCACTTCTTATTAGTTCCAGTTTTTTTATCGAATCCGTACGGACAATGTCGGCAACCGCTTTTGCAACAATAACCACGTTTTAAGTGATATTTCTCTGTAAAACAGCGGTAGCCCTCGGGAGTAATATAATAATCTTCGCCTTCTTTTAAATCATTTGGATCTATTGCTTTATTCATAGTGGCAAATCGATATTACAACAGTTGTTTTTATTTCTTCAAAAATAACTATTTTAATCTAAGATTACTTTTCCCTTAGGTAAAAATAGAAAGTCAGAAAGAAAAATACCAACTTTGCAGCATATGAAAGTGATTGTAAATAAATTTTTAACGCCGAGAGGATTTAGAGGAGTGACTTTTTTTCCGTTTGTAATTATAGCCAATGGTGATGATGCTTTAAATAAGCCATTTATGAATCATGAAAAAATACATTGGAGACAGCAATTAGAGTTGTTGGTTGTGCCTTTTTATGTTTGGTATTTTTTGGAATTTATGGTTCGACTCGTGCACTTTAAGAACCGAAAAAAAGCGTATCGAACTCTTTCATTTGAGCGAGAAGCGTATGAAAATGAAAAAGACCTAAACTATTTACAGTCAAGGTCTTTTTGGCGTTTTTTAAAGTATATTTAATTTATTTTCTTTCTCCTTTTGGGCGTGTTATTTTTTCAGTTATTATTTTAAATGAAACTATTTCAATTCTAAATATTTTGAGTTGTATTCATTTTATAGGAACAAATACAACACTTCACATAGTTTTACTAATGGTATTTTTGAGGCAATTATTTGTTATTCTTTTAGTATATTATTTTCTTAGTTATTGTTTCGCCAGTTTCTAATTTTATCTTCAACAATAGTGTTGTATTGTTTTTACGCAGGTTTGAAAGTATGATGAAATTTGAATTGATGGAATCGTAGGTGTCTAATTTTTGTCCTAAAAGAGTATAAACGCTGATTGATGCCATTTCTAAATTACTTGAACTTACGGCCACTTCGTTATTTGTCATCACTTTAATCGTATTATCCAAAGAATTAGTTGGTGTTCCTAATGCGCCATCTACATACACTATCTTAAATCGATTATTAATTTCACCAATTTGAGTTGTGAATGTATAGGGAGCTTCTTTGATATTATGTATAATATTTAAAAGAGTATCTTTTAAATAAATAGTTTGATTGTTAAATAAACCATCTACAGCGGTTATACCTATCGTATGATTACCGGCTGTTGTTGCATTAAATCCAAGTGGAACTTCGTCATTTACATCAAACGGCAATGCTCTACCTTGTATAGAAAACTTAGTTACATCAGTAAGAGTATAGAGTGAAGGTGTAGTACCGATTTGAGTCATACAATCGTAGAAACTATCTATTCCCATGGTCGCATTTTCAATATAACCAAATAAAATTCTATCGGTTTGATTGTTTGGTGTAATAAAATCGAGCCAAATTCTATTTCTTTCAATAGACTCTACATCAATTACAGAACTTGTCGTAGCATTTTGGTTTTTGTAAAAAGTACTATTACTAAAAGCGGCATTTCTTAAATTATTATTGAAATTAACCGTTATGTTATCAACTGCTGCAACACTTGGTCCGTCTACCATTTGTACAAAAAATCCTTGTCCAGCTCCAATAAATAAGTCAGACGCTGCAGTAGGGCAACAAGATGTTCCAGTAAAATTATAGGTTAAATAATCTCCTGGTGTATAATTTGATAAATAGGAGCCATAAAACGGATTAGGAATAATGACTGACGGAAGTGTTCCGTGCGTCCACAATCGAACATTACCTTCAATCTTAGTGCTGTTATCAAATAAGAATTGGCTAGCACGTATAGCAGAAGGATACGGATTTCCAATTAAATTCCAGTTGTCACTTAAATTGGTTAATTGAATACCATTTGTTCCAAAATGAGGTGCTAAATTTTGATCGTTACCTCTTTCAATTGGAAATGATATGTTTCCGTTATTAGGTACACCAGTGAAAGTACCACTTAATACATTAAAGGTCGTATTATTAAAAGGAGCTGTTCCCGGTGCTCTTGCAATATACCCTTTTCCTGCAGTCATAATATTACCTGCTGCACTTTGCCAGCCACCTTGACCTCCATTGGTGTTAGCCAATGTAGTGTTCCATTTAAAAATTCCGCCAAAAGAATAGGGTAAGACGATATTACTAACATTAAATCCAGCAACAGGAGAAGACCAATAAACATAATCTAAAGTTCGAATGTTTGGAGAATCTCTTTTGTAAATAATATTTCCAGAATTTAAAACATTATTAATTTGAATCAAACTTGCACTGTTGTTAAACGTAAATATTCCGGTAGGTTGCACCGTAACTTTATCAGTAATCGTAAGGTTTTGATTTGAATTGACAGTTAATTGTGCTCCGTTATAAACCGATAAATTGTAGCCAACGCCATTTGGAGTGCTAGATAGTACAGGATTATTTGCTGTGGTAGGAATAACAACACAGTTGGCACTTGTTGGCACACCACTTGGTGTCCAGTTGTTATTTACGTTCCAATTTGGTCCTTGAGTACCATTCCAAATTTTATTTCCGTTAATATTTACCACAACATTATCGGTATATCTTAAATTGGTGCCATTGCATAATGCATAAGTTACTTCAGCGGTATAGGTGGTCGTTACTGTAGGACAAACATTAATAGAGTTTGTAGTGCCTATTTGTGTGCCACTTGTTCCATTACCTTCGAACCATTTTAAAGTGGTTAAAGTTGTTCCAGTAGGTGTAAATCTCCATGCTTCATTGGTTACTGTCCAATCAGCGCTCTGACCATTACGATTAGGCGCTACTACTGCAGCTGTTCCTGCACCATTTTGAATTCCAACAATGGCATTTCCACTATTCCAGGTCCCACAAGTATTTTTTTCTTTTACATAAACTTCAATAACATTGGTATTTTCATACAAAACAATCATGCCCGTATATAACTGTGAATTACACGTAGATGAAAACATAGGAATATCATTCCATGCTGCCACGAGTGCTCTACATCCGGTATTGAGAGTTATTAATTCCCAGCCCACTTGACCTCCAATGCTTGGGTCGATGTCGTGATATACACCAAAAATAGTATTTCTAAATAACGAAGCATTAGGTAAATCATTGCTAAACGACCAATTATTATACCCTCCTGGAGCGTAGGTTGTTGTATCGAAAGTGATTACCCCATTAGATCCAATTAAACATCTGTTGTAATTATTTCCATAAAAACAGAAATTAAAAGGCAGATTAATCATAGGCGACCAAATATCGTCAACATTCACACTCACAGGATTCTGTAGACAGGTAAATTGATATGGTGGTGCATACGGAATTGAGGAAACACTGTAATTAGTTGGTTGATTTATTTGTAAGTAAGTTGCCTCTAAGTCTACACAACCTAAGGCCTGACAGGACATAGTTGGAGGGTCACCACCATTTAACCCCAAACCACCTGATAAGACGGCAGGACAGTCAAGTGTAGTTGTTCCTGTTCCATTGCCGACAGCACATGGTGAATAGTTTGTAGGCCCAAACCAGGCACTAGAATCAGATCCGCCGCAAAAAGAGCGAACCCAAAAATAATATTTCAGTCCAGGTGTTAATCCGGTTAAAGTTACCCCAATTACACCAGGAGCGGTTGAACCAGTAGGAGCAGTAGTAGCCGTTGGAGCAACTCCTGTTGTATTAATAAAATACTGATATCCGCCTGAGGCAGGTGGGGCAGAAGCATTCCAATTAATGGTGACACTTGTGGTAGATAAGATATTGGCTAATAAGTCACTTGGAGACGGACAACTTGGCGTTGTAGCACAAATGCCAAATGTTCCGTTAGTATCATTACCAAATTCCCAAACTCTTATATAGATAGTTTGACCAGGTGTTAATCCCGTCATGGATATATTTGACATTGCTCCGTTATTACTGTCGTCATCATCACATTCTAACAAAGTTAAAGCACCACAGGTTCCCGAATAAAAGGCCATGCCGCTATCCGTAATACCACCTGATTGTAAATCTACAGTGATTTGCCCTGATACGGGTACTACAACCGAGAACCAAACATCACCACCGCTATATAAGGCACAACCTGGAGCTGGTATTCCTACGCTTGCAGCAGCTCCTGAATTAGTATATGTAGAATAATTGCAAGTTGTAGTTACGGTTAACGCAATTGCATTACATGGTTCGTCATTTGTTAATGGAGGTGTTGGACAATTTATAGTAAAATTCACATTGCCACCTGTTGAAACTTCGGGATCTAATAAAATATAATATTGAATTCCGGCAGTTAACGTAAAACTTGGACTTGTGCCAGCACCTGAAAGATCATCTATACAAGTCCAACCAGAACTACTACACCCTAACGAAACAGGCTTGATTTGGTAGTCAATAAAACCAAAAGAACTTGTTTGCGTTATGGTAAAATTTCCTGTAGATGCAGGAGTGAAAGTATAAATTCTTTCTACACCTGGTGTAGTCCATCCACACGAAGAAGGACTATATCCGCCAGCACCAGCAGGGATGGTTACACTATTAGCTGAGCCACAAGTTGCAATATTTGATATCGATGTACAGGGGTTAAATGGCACAGAACATGATCTTGAAATTGTAAACGTTCCTGTAGTAGAGCTACCTGTTAACCAATGAGCAATATAAACATAATAGGTAACGCCAACTGTAGTAGTAAATGTATAGGTTTCTGTTCCATTGGAAAGTGCTGAGTCTTGACAAGCAATATTAATTAAACTTCCGCAACTTCCACTTGAAATAGACAATACTATATCATAGTTTGTTGTTGTAACCGAAATTGTACTAGAATTTCCATCACCAACAAAAGTATACCAACCTCCATAATCACTCATAGCACAACCGCTGCCATTAGTATAGCTATTTGCTAGGACTGTTGTTCCTGCTAAATTTGATATAGCGCATGGTAAATTAGTTGCGTTTGCACATTGATTATTCGAAGGTGGTACAGGTGTAGTTACACAAATTGTAAATGCACTTCCAGTGTTGTCACCATTAAAATCATATACCTGCACATAATAGGTTGCGCCAACAGTCAATCCTGTTAGAGTTAATGTTTCAATACCATCATCTGAAGTAGCATTTGTACAAGCTCCTCCTGTTGGAGTGGTAGCCGTACCACATGTTGTTATAACTCGAACAACAGCATTAAAACCCGCAATTCCATCAACTGTAATAATATGTGAAGTACCAGTTGCAGTAAAATTATACCAAACTGCTTTTTCCGTTCCATTATTTGTGCAATCTCCAGTTTCGTTATTGTCGGTAGCTCCTATTGTTGAACCAATTGTACTTGTGGCACATGCTAAAGATGGGTTTACTGTTAAAGCGATTGCTTGTGAACAAATGTCATTTGATAATAAAGTAGTACCATTTCCGTTTAAATAACTGCTATCGCAACTTTCATTATTGGCTTTAATTCTATAATAATAGGTAGTCCCAGCATTTAATCCTGTTATAGAATAAGTAACCGCTGTTCCAACTGAAAAAGGAGATCCAACTATAGGACTCGTAAAACCAGCATCAGTAGAAACTTCCAAGATATACTCTATTAGTGCTGCATTTCCACCCGCTGCAGAAGCTGTCCATGTAACCGTAAAACCAGATCCTGTTATAGCCGAATTTACAGGGGCAGTTGGCGCCATAGGACAGGTTATAACGCTATTAGATAATGGTGTTGTAGTGTTGTAAAATGGAGCTCCTGTACAACTGGTATTATAAGAGAAAATATGATAATAATATCTGGTATTGCTGGTTAATGTGCCACTTGTAAATGATGTAGTGTTACTAGTAACGGCACTTCCTTGAATAACTAAAGTCCCTGCGCCTAAAGCAGTAGAACCTACGGTATAGGTAGTTCCATTCACGAGTATTGGAGCTGTAGCGCTGGTACTTCTCACAATTAAATAACCACTTGGTGCAGGTGATGCTGCTGTGAAAGAACCGTTTAATGAGGTACTGGTAAGTGTGTTAAATGTTAGTGCTGTTGGTTGTGCTGTAGGAGTTGTACAAGGTGGAGGTGAAGTAACATTTACATTATAATCTTCCGCCTGACCAAAACCTGCTCCGGTTTGACAAGGTCCAGTTGAATATCCTGAGAATCGTTTCATTATACGCATTTTGGTAAGTCCTAAACTTGCTGTTGCTGGAACAGTGATATTTGAATTTAAGACTATTGCATCAACTCCGGTAGAGTTTGTAATAGTTCCTAAATCATATATTTCGTTAGCTACATCACCAAAGGTTCCATTTTTATTCCAATCGACATAAAGTCTAAAAAAGTTTGTGAAATTGCCAGCAGTATTTCCTTTAACAGATATAGGAACTGTTTGTCCTTGTTGAACGGTTGCCGTGTTACAAAAATTTTCAAGATAAATTGTTCCTCCTGTCACATTTGTAGTAGTGTTATTTATACCTGCAAAAGTTACATTGGTAATGGGTTCCATTCCACCTGTAAAAGTAGGAACACAGTAGGTAAACAAAGAAGTGGTATAAGTAATTCGAATTTCTCCTCTTGCTCCATTTCCACCTGTTCTTCCTCCTGCAGATATTCTGAGTGCACCGCCACCGCCACCGCCAGGAGTATTGCCATTATTGCCATTATTGGTAGCTCCAGTTCTTGCTACACCACCTGTTCCGCCACCTGTTCCATTCGCATTTCCCCCAGCTGCGCCTAAGGTAGTAGTTCCTTGGCCTCCACTATTACCAGTAATATTAGAGCTTCCTCCACTTGCAGTACCGCCAGTGCCAATTGCTCCTTGGTTTTGTCCACCACCATTACCACCATTGGCAGTTAAACCACCAAAAGTAGTAACTGTACCATTTCCACCATCATTGACGCCTCCTGTACCTCCTGTACCTACAGAGTAAGCAATACTACTACCAGCAGTTACAGTTAATGTAGCTGATGAATAACCACCTGCACCACCGCCTGATCCACCATTTGGATTATTATCTGCTGCACCACCGGCACCTCCTCCTCCCCAAATTTCGACAGTTATTGAAGTAACATCACATGGAACTACAAAGTTGCCAGAACCACTTGTGTATGTTATAGTTTGACTATATATATTATTGAATCCAAAAAAAACTAAAAGTAGCATAGCTACTTTTTTAAAAGTCTTATTTTTAATTACCAATGAGTTAAATAAATTTGTATCGTATTTTATTTTCATATTTAATATCTATAACTTGGCTTAACTTAATTTTAACATATAAAAATAATGCTTACCTATAACATATAATAATAAGCTTGTTCTATTACTCATAAAATCGATGAAATGCACTTTTTGTAAAAATTACTTTGACTTGTTTAAAAAAGCTTTTTCTGTATAAATTGTAAATTGAAATTTGAATTTTTGAAATACTAAAGATTAGTTGCTTTGAAAATGAAATAGATATAAAAATATTTGTATTTTTGAAAATCAAAATATGAGGATTATGAAATCGGTACTATTTATTTTTTACGCTTTATTCTCTTTTAGCTCACTTTTTGCACAGTTGTATGTGAGTAATAATAGCTACGTTTATAATAAGGGTACTGTTGTTTATGCAAGAGGGAATGTCGAACTAAATGGAGCAAATAGTAATTTGTATTTGAGAGAGGAAGGGCAGTTAGTACAAGGTACTACTGGAGCATCGACCAATAGAGGTCTCGGAAAAGTATCGGTTTTTCAAGAAGGAAGTGTGAATAATTTTGCCTACAATTATTGGTGTTCACCGGTTGGAAATGCTTCGGCTACAATAGGAAATGAAGATTTTGGTATCACTATGTTACATGTGCCAACCACCAATGTTTCTAGTACACCTGCTACTATTTCAAGCACAACCTATAATGGAACTTCAGGAGCTAGTGCATTAACGATTGCATCCTATTGGATATTTAGATTTTTGTCACAAGCCAATTATTCTAATTGGGTTCAGTCTGCTGCAGCTACTAATATTGCTGCGGGGCAAGGATTTACTATGAAAGGAACGAGTGGAACAGACGCTACAAATGTGGGCGAGATAACTACAAATAATCCGGGAAGTGCTCAGCGCTATGATTTTAGAGGCAAGCCTAATGATGGAAATATTACGGTGGGAGTAGCTGCTAATAATTTTACACTAACCGGAAATCCGTATCCATCTGCTTTACATGTTAATGCCTTTTTATTAGACCCTACTAATACAGATTGTACTGGTATTGCCTATTATTGGGAACAAGATAAAACTGTAAATTCTCATGCATTACTTGCCTACAGAGGAGGTTATGGAGCATTTGCTCCAGGAGGAACAGGTCCTGCAGATTATGGCGTTTATGTACCTGCTTTTTTTAGTAGTTATAATATAGATGGAACTTTAAATGTAACAGGAACATCTTCTGGTCTAGCTATAGAAAGAAAATACGCCCCTGTAGGTCAGGGTTTTATGATAAAAGGCAGAACAACGGGAACACCTGTTTCGGTTACGCTTAGAAATACTCATAGAGAATATTACAAAGAAGCTGGCGCGTATTCACAATTTGAAAGGGTATCAAATGTTTTAAATCAAACTCAACCGATTGGAATAAATTCTACTTCGCACATTAGATTAAATACCATTATAAATAATGTAAATACAAGGCAATTGGCATTAACTTTTTCACCTAATGCCACAGATGGAGTTGATAGAGGTATTGATGCTATGAGTACAGACAGTAATTTGACGAACGATGTATATTTTTTCCTCGACAATGAAAAATACGTTATTGAAGGTGTTGATTACGATATTAATAAAAGAATTCCATTAGGAGTAAATGTTTCAGGAAACTCTACTTTTAAATTTAGTTTGGTGCAAGTAGTTAATTTTAGTGAAAGTCAAGACATATTTTTATTTGATGCTTTCGATGGATCGTATCATAATTTAAAACAAGCTGATTATGAAGTTTCACTTCCAACCGGAATCTATAATAATCGTTTTGAAATTACGTTTAAGAGTGAAGCTTTATCTATAGTTAATCCTATTAATGAAAATATATTTGTTGTTCAAAATAATTCCAGTCAACAATTACAAATTTCTAATCCAAGTATGATGGAAATAAAATCCGTTACTCTTTATGATATCACTGGAAAATCATTGTTTAATAAAACCAAATTACAGATAAAAGACAGTTATGAATTTTCTACAGCTTCATTAAGTGAAGCGGTTTATTTAGTAAAAATTCAATCAAGTGACGGACAAAGCTTTAGTCAAAAAATTATAGTTTCTTCAAAATAAGAACATAAAAAAAGCGATTGTTAATCGCTTTTTTTATGCGATAAGATTCTCATAAACTAGATTTGAAAAATGAATTTTTCAGAAAGCGATAATCAAAAAATTAATATTGAAAATAGTTCCATCTCACTATATATAAAGCGAGAAGATTTATTACATCCTTTTATTTCAGGTAATAAATTTAGAAAGCTAAAATACAATTTGATTCAAGCAAAAAAGGAAAATAAAGATACTTTGCTGACTTTTGGCGGTGCCTTTTCCAATCATATTTTGGCTGTTGCTGCCGCAGGAAACGCAAATGGTTTTAAAACAATTGGATTGATTCGAGGTGAAGAATTAGAAGCCAAAATCGATGATAATCCAACTTTAAAAAAAGCTCAAGATTTCGGAATGAATTTTGAGTTCATCTCAAGAGAGAAATATCGAGAAAAGAATAGCTTCGATTTTAAAGAACATATCAAAGAAAAATTTGGTGATGTTTATGTCATTCCAGAAGGAGGAACTAATGATTTGGCAGTAAAAGGGTGTGAAGAAATTTTATCTCAAGAAGATGAAAAGTTTGATTATGTATGCTGCTCAGTAGGAACTGGAGGAACAGTTTCAGGCATAATCAATTGTTCAAAAAGTAGTCAACAAGTTTTAGGTTTCCCGGCGTTAAAGGGTGATTTTTTAAGAGAAGATATTCGTAGCTTTGTAACGAAATCTAATTGGGATTTGGTTACTGAATATCATTTTGAAGGGTACGGAAAAGTCTCAATTGAATTGATTCAATTTATCAACGAATTTAATCAAAAGTATAAAATTCCACTTGACCCAATTTATACGGGTAAAATGGTTTTTGGGGTTTTAGATATGATTGACAAAAATTATTTTCCTGAACATTCAAAAATTCTTATGATTCATACTGGTGGATTACAAGGAGTTGATGGAATGAATAAAAAATTAAAACAAAAAAAACAATTACAAATTAATATCAATGATTAAGAAATTCATCCTAATAGTAATTATGATTTTTGTAGTTTCTTGTAACGCAAACCATGCCGTTGTAAAGACTACAAAACCTAATCCAAGAAAGTCCGAAGCTCAAGTTGTTCAAAGGGTTCGTAAACCAATTTACAGACCTGTAACCAAAAATAATCCTGTAGCAATTACTAAAAAAGATTCACCAACAGTAAAAACGTATTCTAATGCAACTGAAGTATTAGAAGCAACTACCAGAGTAAAAGTAACGACACAAATGGTATTAGCTTACATCGATAAATATAAAAGTGTTGCTAAAGAGAATATGACTAGAACAGGGATTCCAGCGAGTATTACCTTAGGTCAAGCTATTTTAGAGTCAGGTGCAGGAACAGGTCCGTTGAGCATTCAGGCCAATAATCATTTTGGAATTAAATGCCATAAAGAGTGGACAGGTCCAAGTATAAAATATACAGATGATGAAGAAAATGAATGTTTTCGAAAATATGAAGATCCAAGTCAATCCTTTAAAGACCATTCTTATTTTTTGACCAGTAGACCACGATATGCTGAGTTATTCAGTTTTCAGAAGGATGATTATAAAAGTTGGGCTTATGGTTTGAAGGCGGCAGGCTACGCTACAGATAAACAATATCCAGATAAACTAATCGGTTTGATTGAAAAGTATCAATTAAGTAAATACGATGCGGAAGTTTTAGGTAAAGATTTTGTGTCCACAACAACTATTGTAAGCAAGCCAATCACTTACAACGATGAAGTTCAAAAATATACGGTTGTTAAAGGAGATTCTTTATATTCTATTTCTAAAAAGTTCAATATCTCTATAGAAGAGTTAAAGAAAAAGAACAATTTAATTGACAACACTATTTCTTTAGGACAAAGTATTATTGTCAAATAATTCAAAAATAAATTTTACAGCTACTATATGATTTATCAAAGAAGCAGTCAGTTATTTGCTGAAGCTGAAAAAGTAATTCCAGGTGGAGTTAACTCTCCAGTTCGTGCGTTTAAAGGAGTTGGAGGAACTCCAATTTTTGCAAAAAGTGCCAAAGGTGCCTATTTATATGATGAAGATGATAATCGATTAATCGATTATATTAACTCTTGGGGACCTATGATTTTAGGTCATGCTTTTCAACCTGTAGTTGATGCTATTGTTGAAAAAGCGAAGAAAGGAACTTCATTTGGTATGCCAACGGAATTAGAAACTAAAATTGCAGAATTGGCAGTTTCTATGGTTCCAAATATAGACAAAATAAGGTTTGTAAATTCAGGAACGGAAGCCTGTATGAGTGCCATACGTTTGGCTAGAGGATATACTAAAAGAGATAAAATTATAAAGTTTGCTGGCTGTTATCATGGTCATTCCGATTCTTTCTTAATCCAAGCAGGAAGTGGTGCTAGTACATTTGGAACTCCAAATTCTCCCGGGGTTACCCAAGGAACTGCAAAAGATACTTTATTGGCTAATTACAATGACATAGAAAATGTAAAGGCATTATTTGAGGCGAATAAAAATGAAATTGCAGCCATCATTATTGAGCCAGTTGCGGGTAATATGGGTTGCATTCCTCCCAAAGAGGGTTTTTTACAATCACTGAGACAGGTTTGTGACGAACATAATTCGTTGTTGATTTTTGACGAAGTAATGACCGGATTTCGATTGGCAAAAGGCGGCGTTCAAGAATTATATAATGTGAAAGCAGATATTGTATGTTTCGGAAAAGTTATCGGTGGCGGATTACCTGTAGGTGCTTTTGCCGCCAGAAATGAAATAATGAATTATTTATCACCACTAGGTCCAGTTTATCAAGCGGGAACTTTATCTGGGAATCCATTGGCAATGGCTGCAGGTTATGCAATGTTAGAAACATTAAATAATGATACTGAGGTTTTTAAAAGATTAGAAGAAAAAACTGTTTATTTGCAACAAGGAATCCAGAAAGTGTTAACAGATAATTCTATTGTTTTTACCATAAATAGAGTGGGTTCAATGATTTCTGTTCATTTTGATGCTAACCCTGTTTTTGATTTTAATACAGCCAAAAATGGCGATAATGAAATGTTTAAAAAGTTCTTTCACGGCTTGTTAAAAGAAGGAGTTTATATTGCGCCCTCTGCTTATGAAACTTGGTTTATTACCGATGCATTGACTTATGAAGATCTCGACTTTACCATTCATGCTATTGATAGAGTTTCAAAAACACTATAAACAAAAAAGTCCCGATTATAATCGGGACTTTTTTGTTAGTTTAAAAAACTTAGTTTATCAGTTTTTTTAATAAATCTGGATTTTTCTCTAATCTTTCCATTTGATTTCCATCCAATGTTCCTCTTATTTTTGCTTCGATTACTCTAGCTAATTCAGTTTTTCTTTCTACAGTAATTTCTTTACTTTCAAGAACTTGAAATTTTTGCTCAAATAGTTTTGCAAAATTTTCTTTCATCGTATCTTCTAAACCAAGATATTCAGATAATTCAGCAGCTTGTTTAATACCTTTTTCCGAAGAATTTAAACCAACATATCCGCTTTTATCTTGAGCGTTGGCATTAATTGAAAATGCTAATAGTAATGTTAAAACAGCAATTATTTTTTTCATTTTTATAAATTTTAGTGGAATAATAATTCCAAAACTAAATTATTTTGATGGAAACTCAAAATTTATTTGACTTAAGTTTAAGTAATTTATTTAATTACTTTTTTTTCTCTTCGCTCGATCACTCTTTCTTTCATCTTTTCTTTTTTTTCTTCACGATTTTTTTCCCATTGGGCATATTGTTCTGGAGTTAGAATCTTTTTGTACTCAGCACTTACAGTTGCTTGTTCTTTCTCCATTTTGGCTTTCAATTCTGTTCTTTGTTTTTCTTTAATCGCTTTTAGTTCAGTTTTCATATCTTCTCTTTTCTGAACTTGTTTGGCAACCAAAGCTCTAACATCAGTAGCTTGCTTTTCATTAAGATTTAAGTCTTTGGTCATTCTTTTTACTTGAATATTCACTTTTTCATCCGAAGTTAAACTTTCTTTACCGGCTCTTCTTCCTTGTTTTTCTTGTGCGAAAGCTGTTAATCCAACAACTAACAATGCAGCTAATACGAGTTTTTTCATAATTTCTATATTTTAATTAATTGCCGTTTGGACAATGATGTTTTTGAATGGTTTAATTTAAAACTAAAATTAATTTTTATTAGTTTAAAATAACTGTTTTATTTTCGCCTTCAACGACAACTTTAGTTAATCCATGCTTAGATAAACCTTTCATAGCGGAATCCCATTTTTTACCGCTTAAGCCAGATTTTTCTTTAAGTTGAGACAACGGTTGATTATTCTCAATTTTCAACAAACCAATTATTTCTTTTTCATCATCAGTTAATTCTAATTGCTTTTTCTCGGGTCTCATTTGTGGGAAGAACAAAACTTCCTGAATAGATGCGTTATTGGTTAAGAACATGACTAAACGATCCATACCAATTCCTAATCCAGATGTTGGAGGCATACCATACTCTAATGCTCTCAAGAAATCTTCATCAATTATACCGTTAGCTTCATCATCACCTTTTGCTGCCAATGCCATTTGTACTTCAAAACGCTCTCTTTGGTCAATTGGGTCATTCAATTCAGAATAAGCATTAGCTATTTCTTTACCACACACCATCAACTCAAAACGTTCTGTTAAATCAGGATTGTTTCTGTGAGATTTACATAACGGAGACATTTCTTTTGGATAATCCGTAATAAAAGTGGGTTGAATAAAATTTCCTTCGCATTTAGCTCCAAAAATTTCATCGATAAGTTTTCCTTTGCCCATAGTTTCATTTACCTCAATATGCATTGATTTGGCTGCTTCAAAAAGTTCAGCTTCTGATTTTCCAGAAATATCAAAACCTGTAAATTGTTTGATAGCATCTGTCATAGTGATTCTAGGATAAGGCGTTTTAAAGTTTACTTTATGTTCTCCAAAAGTTGCTTCCGTAGTTCCGTTTACTTCATTGGCACAATACTCTAATAGATTTTCGGTCATTTTCATCATCCAATTATAGTCTTTATATGCCACATAAATTTCCATGGCTGTAAATTCCGGATTATGGGTTCTATCCATTCCTTCATTACGGAAGTTTTTAGAAAATTCATAAACGCCATCAAATCCGCCAACAATCAATCTTTTTAAATATAATTCGTTTGCAATTCTCATATATAAAGGAATATCCAAACTATTGTGGTGCGTAATAAAAGGTCTAGCCGCAGCACCTCCAGGAATTGCTTGTAGAACAGGTGTTTCAACTTCCATGTAGCCGGCATTATTAAAGAATGTTCTCATAGCTGTGAACAATTTTGTTCTTTTTACAAAAACCTCTTTTACCATCGGATTCACCACTAAATCTACATAACGCATACGGTAACGCAATTCGGCATCATTAAAAGCATCGTGCACTTTTCCTTCTTCATCTGTTTTGGGTAAGGGTAATGGTCGTAAAGTTTTACTTAAAAAAGTAAATTTATCTACTCTAATGCATTGAGCGCCAACTTGAGTTGTAAATAACTCACCTTCTATACCAATAAAATCACCTAAATCGGTTAATTTTTTAAACACCTGATTGTATATTGTTTTATCCTCTTCAGGGCAAATTACATCGCGGTTTAAATACAATTGTATTCTTCCTTCACTATCCTGTAACTCTGCAAAACAAGCTTTTCCTTGGTCACGAACACTCATCAAACGACCGGCAACGATCACTTTATTTCCTTCTTTGAAATTTTCTTTAATTTGTTTTGAAGTTTGTTTGACTTCAAATAAATCCGCAGGATACGGGTTAATACCAAGTTCGCGTAACGATTTAAGTTTTTCTCTTCTGATAATTTCTTGTTCCGAAAGTTGCATTTTATCTGTGTTTAAGCTTGCAAATATAGAAAAAGATTGATTGATTTTGGAGCGAATCTTTCGGGCTTTATTTGCTGTCAAAATTCCCGCTTTCCGTCATGCATGGCATTTCCTTCAATCGGGGCTAAATACAATCGTCGAGACTATTAGTAAACTTTGTAACTTTGCGCTTTGTAATTACATAATGAATAAAGAAATTCAACTTCACGATTTAGGGAATAAAGATTATAAGGACACTTGGGATTATCAAGAGCATTTATTCAAACAAATTGTGGATATTAAAATTCAAAATAGGAGAGAAGATACATGTCTTGAGACTCCCAATTATTTTTTGTTTGTTGAACATCCACATGTATATACTCTGGGAAAAAGTGGTGATTTATCCAATTTATTATTATCCGAAAAACAATTAAAAGCTAAGGAAGCCACTTTTTATAAGATAAATCGTGGTGGCGATATTACGTATCATGGTCCAGGTCAAATTGTGGGCTATCCAATTTTAGATTTAGAAAATTTTTTTACCGATATTCATAAATATTTACGCTTTCTAGAAGAGGTTATCCTTTTAACACTAGCAGAATATAATATTATAGGTACAAGAAGCGAAGGTGAAACTGGCGTTTGGCTCGATGTTGGAACGCCATTTGCGCGAAAGATATGTGCCATGGGTGTTCGTGCCAGTCGTTGGGTGACCATGCACGGCTTTGCTTTAAATGTTAATGCCAACTTGGGCTACTTTGATAACATTATTCCATGCGGAATTAAGGGTAAAGCCGTAACATCGATGCATGTTGAATTAGGGATAGAAGTTGATGAGCAAGAAGTAAAAGAAAAAATAGCCAAACATTTTTCAACCCTTTTTGAAGCTAATTTTAAACGTTTTGAAATCTAAAATCGTTAATCTACAATCATAAATCTAATTTCAATTGCTCAGGCAATAATCTAAAACTCATTCTGTGGTATTTGGTGGTACCATATTTCCGAATCGCTTCTCTGTGTTCAATTGTTGGGTATCCTTTATTTTTTTTCCAATTATACATCGGAAACTCTTCATGTATTTTATTCATATAATCATCTCTGTAGGTTTTTGCTAAAACCGATGCAGCTGCTATACTCATGAATTTGCTGTCACCTTTAATTATAGTAGAAAACGGAATGTTATTTATTGGTTTAAATCGGTTACCATCTACTATAATATAATTAGGTATAGGATTAAGTTTAACAATACTATCTTGCATTGCTTTTATAGAGGAGTTTAAAATATTAATTTCATCTATAATTTTGGGTTCAATATGTGTGATCGAAAAAGAAACAGCTTTATCTTCCAATATAGGTTTTAGTTTTTCTCTAATCTTTTCAGTAAGTTGTTTGGAGTCGTTTAATAATTCAAGCGTAAAGCCTTCAGGCAATATTATAGCTGCTGCAGTTACGGGACCAGCAAGACAACCACGACCTGCTTCATCAGTACCACATTCTATGGTATATTCAGAAAATTTAAATGCTAACATTAAAAATATTTTTATAAAAATATAAAAAATAGCGCAACCATTTAAACATAATTATATCATTATGAATAGTTAGCAAAAATTCATAAAGACTTTTAACACTTTTTCAAAATATTATTTACTGTTAATATTTGGTTAATTAAGAAATTATTAAGAAGTTTGCAAAATAACTAACTCAAATAAAATTAATATGAGATCGAAGTTCAAATGGATTTTTACGCTATTATTAGCGTTATCAATGCAGTTTTCGTTTGCACAAGAGAAAACTGTAACGGGTATTGTTTCAGATAAAACAGGACCATTACCAGGAGCTAATGTTGTTGTTAAAGGAACAACACGTAGTGCACAAACAGATTTTGATGGTAAGTATTCCATCAAAGCAAAACAAGGTGAAGTCTTAATAATTACTTTTACAGGCTACAATGATTTAACGATGACCGTTGGAGCAGCTAGTAATTATAACTTAACTTTAAAAGAACAAAGTTTTAAATTAGAAGAAGTTGTAGTTTTAGGATACGACAAAACTGCTACCAAAGCAAAGTCTACTGCTGCAACAACTACTGTTACTGCTGAAAGTCTAAAAAACAGACCTAACGTTACAGTACTTCAATCGCTTGCAGGAAATGTTGCTGGTTTGAATGTAATTCAATCTTCAGGTTCTCCTGGTTCTGCAAAGTTTGATTTACTTATTAGAGGTCAAGGATCAGTTAATAGTTCTACAGAACCTTTATATGTTGTAGATGGTGTTCCAACAAATTCGGTAGTTTTTAGAAATATCAACCCAGAAGATATTGAGTCTGCAACTGTTTTAAGAGATGCTGCTTCTACCTCTATCTATGGAAATAGAGCTGCTAATGGTGTTGTGATTATTAAAACTAAAAATGGTAAATACGAATCAGGACTTAAAATTTCTTACACAAGTACTTATGGTATCTCAGAACTTACTAGAGATAAATATAATCTAATGAGCTCTCAACAATTATTGCGTTTTCAAAGAGACAACTCAATAAGTGCTGGTGCAGGAAACAATGTTTTGTTGAATGCATTTTTAGGGGCTGATGGTAGCCCTTTAACAGATGAGCAAATCGCAAGAGCTCCTAACACGGATTGGAGAGATGTGTTTTTTACTACATCACAAACCCAATCACACAATCTTAGTTTAAGCTCAGGAGGTAAAAATTTAAATAATTTTACTTCATTAAGCTATACTTCACAAAATGGTATTGTTAATACTACTGATTTCCAAAGATTTACATACAGAACTAATATCTCTGGAAAAAGTAATAATGATAAATTTAATTACGGTACAAACTTAACAATGGCTTTGTCTAAAAGATTTCAATTAGGACAAGAGACAAATGCCGGTATCAATAATAACGTAGTTCAAAATCCTTTGTTGGGTTCTTTAACTGGTGTTCCGTATTTTGGTGAAGATTTTTATCCAGGAACAGGACAAGGTCTTCATGATCTTATTGGGACTGATTTTGACGGTGGTAATACTACCCTTGTATTGCAAGATCTTTTACAAGAGGGTAATCAACCAAACAGATTTAATGAAATTAAAATTTTAGCAAATGCTAATGCAAGTTATAAAATATCTAGAGATTTTACACTTGCTACAAGATTTGGTATTGATTACACTCACTCAGATAGAACTTTTGCTAGAGCACCATGGTCTTATTTAGCGATTGCGGTAAGAGAAAATGGTTCATTGCCTTTTGGAGGTTTTGAAACAAGAACTTCAGATAGAGATTTTGGATTTAACGTTGTTAATAGCTTAAAGTATTCAAGAGTTTTTGGTAAACATAGCTTAGATGCTGGTGTTTACATGGAATACATTAAAGCTTATAGAACGGCAAATACTTCAACACAAAATGGACTTGATTTGTTAACCTATGCTTTTGGAGCAGGAACAGGTTGGACAAATGTTGGAGCAAACTTTGCTGCACTTAGACCAACTAATTCTGCAGCTAAAAATTTAGCAGGATCTTATTCTAATTTCGTTTCTGCTACCTATGATTATGATGGTAAATATGGACTAGACGCAACCTTTAGAAGAGACGCGAGTTACCGTTTTGTTGATGATAACAAATGGGGTACTTTTTATTCTGTAGGAGCAAGATGGAATGTTGACAAAGAAGGATTTATGAAAAATTCTATTTTCAATATGTTAAAATTAAGAGCTTCTTATGGTATTCAAGGAAATCAGAATCTTGGAGTTCCTGCTTTTGGAGGAAATCCACTATATACTTTTTCAAACATAACAAGAGATTTAATTGGAATTGGAAATGGATATGGAAATACTGGAGCTTTTGTTCAAACACAGTTTGGAAATAACCTAGCACAGTGGGAAGAACAAGCCTTAACAAATGTTGGTTTAGATTTTGGTTTATGGAATGATAGACTTTCTGGTAATATTGATGTTTATAGAAGATTAACCAATCAGTTATTTACAAACTTTAACTTATCTGCTGCTGTTGGTGCAGGTACAGGTTTAGCTGGAAATAATGGTTCGTTAGAGAATAAAGGTGTTGAACTTGCTCTTAAATTAAAAGTAATTAAAGGTGATAACTTTAATCTTGATGTTTTTGCTAATGGAGCTTACAACCAAAATAAATTTAAAAATATAGTTAGAACACCAGATGCTGGAGGTAATCAAATTGATGAAAACGGTGGTATGGTAGGTGAATATTGGGTTGTTCCTTATGCAGGTGTTAATCCCGCAAATGGAGAACTTTTATTTGTAGCGGCTGACGGAAGTTTGACTGAATCTCCGGATGATGTTGATAGAAGAAGAAGTGGAAAAAGTAGAATTCCAATTTACCAAGGAGGTTTTGGTTTCAATATGGATTACAAAGGATTTTTTGTTGACACACAATTTTCTTATTCATTGGATCAATGGAGATTTGACTACGCACAGTTATGGTTGAATTCACCATCATTTGCTGCAGATAACAATATGTCTACTGATATTTTGAACGCCTGGACACCTACAAATACAGATTCAAATGTTCCTTCTGTTAATGCAGCCAATTTTGACTTAGGTACTGATTTTTCTGATAAATGGTTGAAAGATGCTTCTTATGTTCGTTTGAGAAACTTTAGCTTCGGTTATAATTTCAGTAAAAAAATGTTAGAAAAATCGTTTTTAACTTCTTTAAAAATATTTATTCAAGCAGAGAATCTATATACTTGGACTAAGTGGAGAGGTTTTGACCCTGATTTTGGTGATACTGCTAATGTTGGAGCATTCCCTACGCCGAGAACAGTTTCTTTTGGTTTAAATGTTGAATTTTAATAAAAAAAAATATTATGAAAAGAATTAAATTAATTTTTATCTCTAGTTTTTTTACATTGTTTCTTGCTACTTCATGTGAAGATGCTTATAACATTGTTCAAGACGGAGAATTAAATGAAAAGGATATTAAGACACTTCCTCAATTGCAACAGTG
>CANHWG010000044.1 GCA_947464335.1 Flavobacteriaceae bacterium | reverse complement strand
TGATTTGGTTATTAATATTGATTTGAATCAAGTATTAAGTCAGTTAGATTTGACTTCTGCAACGGATGGCAATGGCGATGGAATTATAGAAATTAGTCCAAATGATGCTGATGGAAATAATAATTTAGCAGATGATTTACTTGATAGAATTGAAGATGCTACTGAAATGGATGATGAAGACTAATTTATCTTAAAATAAATTAACATAAAAAAGCCATCCGCCAAACGGATGGTTTTTTATATTTGTAAAGATCAGATTTAAGGCATTTTATAATAAATAGATAATGAATTTTTTTAAAAATATTTTAGGCAATTCTCCTGAGAGCCAATCAGTTTCAAAAATGGAGTGGAGACCAATAACCGATTTAGGTCAACTAATGGAAATAATTACGGTTTCCAACGATAAACCGGTTCTTATTTTCAAACACAGTACACGCTGCATTATAAGTAAATCTGCTTTAAAACAGTTTGAAAATGAATTTGATTGTCATGATAAAGTAGTTCCTTATTTTTTGGATTTATTAGAACACCGAAATATATCCAATGAAATTTCAAATCGTTTTGATGTTGTGCATCAATCGCCACAGTTAATTTTGATTAAAGAAGGAAAAGCTGTTTATAATGCTTCCCATGAAAGTATTGATGCCTCAAAACTAGAGCAGTTTGTTTAAATAAAAAATCCGAAGTCAAGCTTCGGATTTTTCTTTTTTATCGTCTGAATCTATTTCTAACAATGATGTCTTTTAATTTGGCTTTTAAATCGTTGCCTGTATCAAAAACCATTTGTTCATTACTCGGAAACGGAACAGCTCTTCTGCTAAAGTTAGGATAATAAGTATCTTCACAAGCTCTTTTATCGCCTTTATAGGTTGCATACATATTAGAAAAAATAAACTCACTCGCTAAAGGAAATGTTTCAATAAGTTGATTGTTTTTAAAATTGATATAATCCACCTTAGCAGTTACTTGACACGCTTTTATTTGTGAAAACTCATAAATACTGATGCGAACCGTTTTCATATTATCCACTTTTATGGGTTGACCCAAACTGTCTTTGACTACATTACCATTGGCATCTAAAAGATTCTTAACACCATCTTTGATTAGTTTCTCTTTATCAAATTGTTTTTCTTTTACTTGCTCTGGTGAAATATTTATTGTCCTAAAGTTTACAATCAAACCAAAATCATAGTCAATTCCTTTTTGGCGATTACTATGGTATACTGTCCATTTATCATTTAATCCATACGTGCTGAAATCTAATAAATCATCTTGTAAACGCACTGGAATGACCATATTAGTTTCGTTTTTAGTATAGACATTTACAAAATCAGTTCCTTTAAATTTAGCTTCTTCGGTTAATTTGGCAACATCTTTATATCCCGGATTAATACGTTCTAAATATACTAAATCATCAAAGGCACGTCGAAGCACCATTTTGTCATTATTGGCTAATAATGCTTTGGAATTGTCATACAAATATTTTGACAAGGCATTTTTGCTGCTTACAATCTGATCGCTATAATCATCAAAAGGGAAAATAGCATTGCGTCCTTCTTTCATTAATTTCAATGGCAATAGAGGTCTAATTTGTTCCTGACGGCTATTTAGTAGCACATAAGTAGTGTAAATTTTCTCTAAATTTTGCGGATTAGCATCTTTAAACCAAGCATTGATATCGCGTAAATCTCGCTCCTTAGCTTTCGCAAATGCTTCTTCTAATAGATAAATATAATCTTGTTTTCCTTTGGCGTTTTTGTTCCCGCGCAAACCATCAACGGCATTTCGAATAGCGGAATCATAATCTCCAGAAGTTAACAAATCTCTCGTTTGACGCACGCCACAAGCAGATATGATTATTAATAAAGTAAGGAGTAGCGTATTTTTTTTCATAGTTATTTTTTGTTTCTACAAATGTAAAAATATCAATTAAGGAAACGTTTCAACTCTTCGTAAGATTTAATTTTTGTTCTAATTTTCTCTTTTCCTAACACACTTTCAATTTGCTTTGGGATGGGTAATGTTATTCCTAATAAAGGTTCAACAGTATCTAGAAATTTAATGGGATGGGCTGTTTCTAAAAATACTCCAACACTTCCAGGTTGTTTTTTCATTTCTTTTTTCAATCCCAAATAACCTACAGCACCATGTGGCTCTGCTATGTAACCAGTTCGATTAAAAATATCTTTGATGGTTATTTCTGTTTCAGTATCAGTATAACTGTATGATGAAAAATCCTTTTCAAATTCACTTAAATTATTGTTGTATAATTCTTGAATTCGAATAAAATTACTCGGATTACCCACATCCATGGCGTTGGAAATGGTAGCTATTGATGGCTTAGGATCGTAGTTTCCGTTAGATAAAAATCTTGGAACGGTATCATTAGCATTCGTAGATGCTACGAAGTGGGCTATGGGTAAACCTAATCTTTTAGCCATTATTCCGGCACAAATGTTTCCGAAATTTCCGCTTGGACAAGAAAGAATAATAGGTTTGTTGTGTTTCTTTAACTGTCTGTAGGCAAATAAAATATAAAACATTTGTGGTAGCCAACGCGCAATATTGATTGAGTTAGCTGAAGTTAGATTCAAATGTTTCAAACTATCATCCATAAATGCTTTCTTTACCATATCCTGACAATCATCAAAAACACCATTAACTTCTAACGCTTTAATGTTTTGTCCTAAAGTGGTCAATTGTCTTTCCTGAATATCACTCACTTTTCCGGATGGATACAGTATAATCACTTCTACACCTTTCACGCCTAAAAACCCACTGGCAACGGCACCACCAGTGTCGCCAGAAGTAGCGACTAATACGGTATTTTGAATATCTTTATCTCTGTTAAAATAGCCCAGGCATCTCGACATAAATCGGCCTCCAACATCTTTGAATGCCATAGTTGGCCCATGAAATAATTCTAATGAAAACACATTGTCTTCTATCGGAACACAAGGAAAATCAAAGCATAAGGTTTCAGTTATAATGCGCTTTAATTCGTTTGCCGGAATTTCATCGCCAACAAATTGTTGTATCGCTTCAAAGGCAATTGCTTCATGGGTTAGATTTTCGATGTTAGCAAAGAAAGAATCGGGTAGCCGTGTAATAGTTTCTGGGAAGTATAAACCTCTGTCAGGTGCTAAACCAGTCACGACTGCCTCTTCAAAACTTACTTTATGCGATTTGTTATTTAAACTAAAATATTTCATGATGGTCATTGCGAGGCATGGAGCAATCTCATTATTTTTAAGTTAATTATTTATTTCGAATCCCTCGACTGCGCTCAGGAAGACATATTGACTATATTATTTTTGTTCCTTCGTCATTGACTTTCGAAATGTGAATATCAAAAGGAATTCCTGCCTCTGCGTAAGCATCGCTCATACTTTTGGCAACAGATTTAGCAAGGGTTTCTCCTTTGCACAAAGCAAAAATGGATGGGCCAGCACCCGAAATACCAGCACCTAAAGCACCGCTTTGCATTGCCGCATTTTTAACGCTATCAAAATTTGGAATCAAATGCTTTCGGGCAGGTTCTATAATTTCATCTTGCAAAGAGCGACCAATGAGTTCATAATCTTGGGTATATAATCCTGCGATTAATCCACCCAAATTTCCCCATTGCGTAATGGCAGATTTTAGTGAAACAGTAGGGGAAAGAACCGCTCTCGAATCGGAAGTTTTCACTTCAATATGTGGATGCAAGACTACGGCGTAAAGTTCATTCGGACTTTCAATCTTAATTACATCCAACGGATTATAACCTCTAACTAAAGTAAATCCGCCAAGTAGGCAAGGAGCCACGTTATCGGCATGTTCACTTCCGCTGGCAACAACTTCGCCTTTCATGGCAAAATAAACCAATTCGTGTTTGGTAAATGGTCTTCCTAAAAGTTCATTGATACCAAAAACCGCTCCGGCTGCACTGGCAGAACTACTGCCGATTCCACTACCGGCTTTTATTTTTTTATGAATTTCGATTTCAAAACCAAAGTCAGATTTTGTTGCCTCTAATAAAGCTAATCCCGCGACACCCGCTACATTTTTTTCAGTTTCCAGAGGTAAATCGGCGCCAGTTATTTTGGTGATTCTGATTCCTTTTTCATCCACTTTTCGGATAATCATTTCATCGCCAACACCATCTAAGCATAAACCCATAACGTCAAATCCGCAATTAAGATTCGCGATAGTGGCAGGGCAGAATATTTTTATTTCGTTCATTTCTTTTAGTTGTTGATTGTCGGTTATTTTTCTATCAACTATTTACACATTTCCAATTCGAATTACATCTGCAAAAATGCCCGAAGCAGTAACTGCGGCACCAGCACCAGCGCCTTTTATAATTAATGGTTGATCAACATAACGATCCGTGTAGAATTCGACGATATTGTCTTTTCCTTCTAAATTATAGAATGGACTTTCTTTCGGAATGAATTGTAAGCCAACGGATGCTTTTCCGTTATCAAATTTAGCTACAAATTTAATTCGACTATCTTTTGATTTGGCTTCCGCTAAAAGTTTGTTGAAATGGGCTTCGTGTTTGGTTAATGATTTAAAGAAATCATCATTATTGGTTGTGTCCATACATTCTTTTGGCAAGAAACAATTGTTTTCAATTTCTTCAATATCCATTTTGTATCCGCTTTCACGGATGAGGATTAGTATCTTTCTGGCTACATCAACACCACTTAAATCAATTTTCGGATCGGGCTCCGTAAATCCTTGAACACCTGCTTCTTTAACTACATCATGAAAATTATAGGTTTCACTAAAATTATTAAAAATAAAGTTCAAACTTCCAGATAAAACGGCTTGAATTTTATTCACGTTATCACCCGAAGCAATCAAGTGTTTCAGTGTGTCTATGATTGGTAATCCGGCTCCAACATTGGTTTCAAATAAGAACGGCGCATTGTATTTTCGGGAAAGGTTTTTAAGGTTTTTATAGTTGTCATATTCCGATGAACAAGCAATTTTGTTACAAGTTACAACCGCAATATTTTGACTTAAAAACGCGTCATAAATAGTAGCAATATCATAGTTTGCCGTAATATCCACAAAAATGCTATTGCGTAAGTTCAGGTCTTTTACTTTGGCGATATAGCTTTCTACATTGGCTTTTTCTCCATTTTCAATAGAAGTTTTCCAATCTTTCAAGTTGATTCCTTCTTCATCAAATATCATTTTGCGTGAGTTGGCCATTGCAATAACGCGAAGATTTATTTTTAAGTTTTCTTTTAAAAATTTTTTCTGTAATGCGATTTGATCAATGAATTTTTCACCCACATTTCCTACGCCCATAATGAATAAATTCAGCTGTTTGGTATTATCTTCAAAGAAACGTTCGTGAAGTGTGTTTAGTGCTTTCTTAACGTCTTTTTCATTAATTACTACTGAGATGTTTCTTTCAGATGCACCTTGAGCAATGGCGCGAATGTTTACGTTATTTTTTCCCAAAGTACTAAACATTTTTCCACTAATACCTTGGTGATTCTTCATGCTTTCGCCTACCAAGGCAACGATGCATAAATCTTTTTCGATGATACAAGGGTCAATTTTATTTTGAAAAATTTCTATTTCAAACGCTTTGTCGATAGCGACTTTTGCTCTTTCCGAATCTGTATTTAAAATTCCGATGCAAATAGAATGCTCTGATGACGCCTGTGTAATAAAGATAACATTGATGCTTTCATTTGATAATACTTCAAACAAACGTTTTGAAGACCCTGCAACACCAATCATTCCTGAACCTTCCAAAGTTAGTAAGGCAATGTTATCAATATGCGAAATTCCTTTAATTGGGTTGTTAGAAGCATTTGGATTATTAGAAATAAGCGTTCCGTATACTTCAGGTTCAAAAGTATTTTTGATAAAAATAGGAATACTGTCTTTTAAAACAGGTTGAATAGTTGGCGGATATAGGACTTTTGCACCAAAATGCGATAATTCCATTGCTTCTTGATACGATATGGTTTCGATGGGTTGTGCTTGTTTTACCACTTTTGGATTTGCGGTGAACATTCCATTCACGTCAGTCCAAATTTCTAATACATTGGCTTTTAGGGCTGCCGCAATAATTGCAGCGGTATAATCAGAACCACCACGACCTAAGGTTGTTGTGTTTCCATCAAGTGATGAAGCAATGAATCCGGGAAATAAAGTCACTTGAAAATCAGAATTCTTAAAATAGTCAGCAATAAGTGTATTTGTTATTTCAAAATCGACACTAGCTTTCCCGAAGTTAGAATTGGTTTTGATTACTTCTCGACTGTCTTTAAATGTAGAATTGCTTACTTTTTGTTTTAAGGCAACGGCAATAATTTGTGATGATAATAATTCACCAAAACCAGCTACGATATCTGCAGTTCTATATGATAATTCGCCTAATAAATAGCATCCATCAAGTAAGGTTTTCAGGTGGTTTATATTACTGTTTATAGTATCGATAATATCACTTTGTTCGGACAACGGAATGAGTTCATCTATTGCTTCTTTATGTTTTTTCTCAATTTGGCCTACTATTTCTTTGTAATTTTTGTCTTTGGCAGAAGCAGTTTTTCCGGCTAAGATTAGCAAATCGGTTACGCCGCTAAAGGCCGAAACTACAACAGCTAGTTTGTCTTTTTTACTTTTATCGGTTACAATTGAAATTGTTTTTGAAATATTTTCTGCATTGGCTACTGATGTTCCGCCAAATTTTAATACTATCATGATTAAATTATGAGATTAGAAAAAAAAATATGAGTTGTTCCCTTTCTAAAGGAAAGGCCATGGATGTGGTTTATATGAAATTAGTATACCCCAAATGGGGTTGTAATTGTTGTGGTAACAAAAGTCGCTTCAGCCAATACATTAGCTGAGGTTTTAAAAGGATATTTGTTATTAAAATTCCACATAGCTTTCCAAAAATACTGTTTTTTGAGTTCAAAAAAAGTTTTGCAGTTATTTTTATCAAAATCGTATTTTAAAAGGATAGAGAAAAACTTATTAGAGTTTTTTCTATTATATACTCAATTATATTACCAATTTCACAATAAAATAGTAGCAATAAAACTTGCTTTTTAGGGATTGTTTATGGATTTTTGACGACAATTTTTAAATAAAAAATGGAGAACATACACAATATCAGTACAGAAGTATTGAGTTTAGAGCAGTTACAAGAAATAATTGCCCAAAATAAAAAATTAACCCTTTCGGAAGAGTCAAAAATCAATATTCAGAAATGCAGAGACTATTTAGATAAGAAAATGGAATCTTATGACGATCCAATTTATGGCATTAATACAGGATTTGGTTCGTTGTGTAATGTAAAAATATCTAATGATAATTTATCTCAACTTCAGGAAAACTTAGTAAAATCGCATGCTTGTGGTACAGGAGATGAAGTTCCGTCTGAAATTGTAAAGATCATGTTGTTGCTTAAAATTCAGTC
This sequence comes from Flavobacteriaceae bacterium, assembly GCA_947464335.1. Taxonomy (GTDB): domain Bacteria; phylum Bacteroidota; class Bacteroidia; order Flavobacteriales; family Flavobacteriaceae; genus Flavobacterium. The sequence continues at coordinate 12,926 of CANHWG010000044.1, read as the reverse complement.
GTTGAGTTACGGACATTCTGGAGTTCAATTACTAACTGTAGAACGTTTGATAGAGTTTTATAATAATGATATTCTACCTGTAATTTACACACAAGGTTCACTTGGTGCCAGTGGCGATTTAGCCCCTTTAGCTCATTTGTCTTTACCTATATTAGGAGAAGGTGAAGTGAATTTTGAAGGTAAAAAAGTCCATTCGTCTTTTGTCTTAAATCAGTTTGATTGGAAACCAATTGTATTGCAATCAAAAGAAGGATTAGCATTACTTAACGGAACGCAGTTTATGAGTGCTTATGGATGTTATATTTTGATGAAAGCGATGAAGTATTCCTATTTTGCAGATGTGATTGCGGCTATTTCACTAGAAGGATTTGATGGCAGAATAGAACCATTTGATGAATTGATTCATTTGGTTAGACCTCACAAAGGTCAAATTATGACCGCAAAGCGAATGAAAGAATTACTCGATGGAAGTCAAATTATAGCACAATCGAAAGCACATGTTCAAGATCCGTATTCGTTTCGTTGTATCCCGCAAGTACATGGCGCTTCGAAAGATACGATTGATTATGTGAAAAAAGTATTTAAGACGGAAATTAATTCGGTTACCGATAATCCAAATATTTTTGTTGGTGAGGATTTGATTATATCTGGGGGAAATTTTCATGGACAACCTTTAGCATTAGCATTAGATTTCCTAGCGATTGCTTTATCAGAATTAGGAAGCATATCGGAAAGAAGAACCTATCAATTAATTTCAGGTTTACGAGGTTTACCAGCATTTTTAGTTGATAATCCTGGATTGAATTCGGGTTTTATGATTCCGCAATACACAGCGGCAAGCATTGCTAGTCAGAATAAACAATTAGCTACTCCAGCTAGTATTGATAGTATCGTTTCGAGCAACGGTCAAGAAGACCACGTTAGTATGGGAGCGAATGCTGCTACCAAATGTTTGAAGGTTATGGAAAACTTGGAACGCATTTTGGCCATAGAATTGATGAATGCTTCACAGGCGATTCATTTTAGAGAGCCATTACAATCAAGTGATTTTATTGAAATGTTTTTGAAATCGTATCGTGAAGATGTTCCATTAGTAAAAGAAGACCGAATTTTGCATTATGATATTGAAAATTCGATAGCTTTTCTAAATAGCTTTATGGTAGAGTTGGAGGATTAAACTTTTAACAAAAAACTCAATAACCCCAAAATAGCTGGAACAGCTTGTACAAATAAGATTTTTTTAGATGCGGTCATCGCTCCATAAATTCCGGCAACTAATACACAAGAAAGAAAAAATATAGCGATGTTTTTAGACCAATCGTTATCTAGAATTAAAAGCGACCAAATCAATCCCGCAGCAAGAAAACCATTATACAATCCTTGATTCGCTGCCATAACTTTGGTTTTTTCAAATTGGTCTTCGGGTATGGTTTTAAAAACTTTTCGACCTCTAGTAGTCCATGCGAACATTTCGAGCCATAAGATATAAATATGTAAAATGGCGATAAATCCAATGATAAGTTGTGAAAGGATGTTCATTGATTTGTTATAATTTAATTGTTATTAATTTTTATAATTTGTTTTTAAAATGACAATTAACAAAGCGAACACTTTAATAGCTATTTTACGTTAAGGATTCATTTAATTTTAACTTAAAGTTTTTTTCTATTGCTTTTATCATTTCACCAGCTATATCTTTATTGGTGGCACCTTCAATTCCTTCTAATCCTGGTGAAGAATTTACTTCTAATAATAATGGTCCTTTAGAGGAACGAATAATATCAACACCAGCTACACGCAAATCCATTGCTTTGGCTGCTTTTATAGCAATTCGTTTTTCCTCTGCGGTAGGTTTTATTACAGAAGCAGTTCCTCCCATATGAATGTTAGCTCTAAATTCGCCCGGAGCTGCTTCACGCTGAATAGCAGCAACTACTTTTCCATCAACTACAAATAGTCTTAAGTCTTTACCATCGGCTTCTTTGATGAACTCTTGAACTAAAATATTGGCATTTAAACTTTTAAAAGCATTGATAACCGATTCTGCAGCTTTTTTGGTTTCAGCTAAAACGACTCCTTTTCCTTGTGTACCTTCTAATAATTTTACTATTAAAGGTGGACCGCCAACCATTTTAATTAAATCATCAGTATCTAAAGGAGAATTCGCAAAACCTGTTGTTGGAATATCTATTCCATTACGTAATAATAATTGTAATGAAAAAAGTTTATCTCTTGATTGAGTAATAGCGGCTGCAGAGTTCAAACAAAAAACTTTCATTGCTTGAAATTGTCTAGTTAAGGCACAACCATAAAAAGTAATGCTTGGTCGAATTCTTGGTATGATAGCATCAAAATTATCGAGAATTTTTCCACCTCGATAATGAATTTCGGGTTTTTCAGCATCTAATCTCATATAGCATTCTTTGATGTTTAAAAAATGCATTTCATGTCCACGCATTTCACCTGCTTCCATGATTCGTTTATTACTATACAGTTCAGGATTACTTGCTAAGAGACCAATTCTCAGCCCGTCATTCTTAGATACAGAATCAGCATATAACTCTTTTAAATTTTCAGTTGAGGGTTGTCCTAATAAGTATTTTTGTTCAGGGTCAACTAAAATCCTACCACTCATTGCTTCTCTACCTAAAAGCATTCGGAATCCCATTGAATCACGATTAGTCAATGTCATTTCAATCAACCATGTGTCATTCCCAATTTTTATATTAGTTTGAATTACATAGCGTTGTTCTCTATAACCACTTGAGCTTTTTACGATTCTTTTGTCGATGAGTTTGGCTTCGCAATGGATAACAGTTTTAAGATTATTCTGAATTGGATTTATATCAAATTTAACCCAATTATCATCATCTCTTTTAAACGGTGCTATATTGATAGCATGTAGTGCAGATGTTTTTGCACCAGAATCTACACGTGCTTTAATTGCAGGTAAGCCTAACTCAGGAAAGGCGCACCATTCTTCAGAACCAAGAATTATTTTGTTTTGTGGCATAACAAGATAAAAAAAAACACGAACTCTCGAATTATAACTTAGATATTTATTCGTGAATTCGTGCCTTATAATTAATTAGTTTAATGTTAACTTGTAGGTTTCTTTGCTTTTTTGATAGTAACAGTCAACTCTTGAGTTGCTTCGTCTAAATCCATAAATATTTGATCACCTGAAGCTATTTTTGAAGTAATTATTTCTTCAGCTAAAGCATCTTCTACATATTTTTGGATGGCTCTTTTTAAAGGTCGGGCACCAAATTGTTTGTCAAATCCTTTATCTGCAATAAATGCTTTGGCTTTGTCTGAAAGATTTAAAGAATATCCTAATTCTGAAACTCTACCGTATAATTTTTTCAATTCTATTTCGATAATCAAATCGATATCGTGTTTCTCTAAAGGATTGAAAACAATTACGTCATCAATTCTGTTCAAGAATTCGGGCGCAAATGTTTTCTTTAAGGCATTTTCAATTACGCTTTTCGAATTGTCATCAGCTTGAGCAATTTTGGCAGCAGTACCAAATCCAACACCTTGGCCAAAATCTTTTAATTGACGTGCTCCAACATTGGAAGTCATGATGATAATCGTGTTTTTAAAGTCGATTTTACGACCTAAACTATCGGTTAAATAACCATCATCTAAAACTTGAAGCATCATATTAAATACATCGGGATGCGCCTTTTCAATTTCATCTAAAAGCACTACACAATAAGGTTTTCTTCTTACTTTCTCCGTTAATTGTCCACCTTCTTCATAACCAACATATCCAGGAGGCGCGCCAATCAATCTGGAAATAGCAAATTTCTCCATATATTCACTCATGTCAATGCGGATTAGTGCATCTTCAGAATCAAATAATTCTTTGGCAAGTACTTTGGCTAATTGTGTTTTTCCTACACCCGTTTGGCCTAAGAAAATGAACGAACCAATTGGTTTATTCGGGTCTTTTAATCCAGCTCGATTTCTTTGTATTGAACGAGAAATTTTTAATACTGCTTCATTTTGACCGATTACTTTTCCTTGAATTAATTCAGGTAAATGTGCTAGTTTATTACTTTCTGTTTGTGCAATTCTATTTACTGGGATTCCTGTCATCATAGAAACCACATCGGCAACATTGTCTTCTGTTACTCGAATTCGATTCGTTTTAGAGTCTTCTTCCCATTGTTCTTGTGCAATAGCAAGGTCTTTTTCTAAACGCTTTTCGTCATCACGAAGTTTCGCAGCCTCTTCATATTTTTGTTTCTTTACGACAGAATTTTTAAGTTCGCGAACTTCTTCTAACTGACGTTCTAAATCCAAGATTTGTTTTGGCACGTCAATATTGGTAATGTGAACTCGAGAACCTGCTTCGTCTAGTGCATCAATAGCTTTATCTGGTAAAAAACGTTCCGACATGTATCTATTCGTTAATTTAACACAAGCTTCGATAGCTTCATCTGTATAGATAACATTGTGATGATCTTCATATTTGTTTTTGATATTATTCAGTATAGTTATTGTTTCTTCTACCGATGTAGGTTCAACAATTACTTTTTGGAAACGTCTTTCTAAAGCGCCATCTTTTTCTATATATTGTCTGTATTCATCTAAGGTTGTAGCTCCAATACATTGTATTTCACCTCGTGCTAGGGCTGGCTTGAACATGTTAGAAGCATCAAGTGAACCAGTAGCGCCACCAGCACCGACAATGGTATGGATTTCATCAATAAAAAGAATGATATCGTCATTTTTTTCTAATTCATTCATCACGGCTTTCATTCGTTCTTCGAATTGTCCACGGTATTTTGTTCCGGCAACTAAAGATGCTAGATCAAGAGTAACGACTCTTTTGTTAAATAAAATACGAGATACTTTCTTTTGAATAATTCGCAATGCTAGTCCTTCGGCAATAGCAGATTTACCTACACCAGGTTCTCCAATTAGCAATGGGTTGTTTTTCTTTCTTCGACTTAAAATTTGAGAAACTCTTTCGATTTCTTTTTCGCGACCCACTACAGGGTCAAGTTTTCCTTCTTCAGCCAACTCAGTCAAATCTCGACCAAAATTATCTAATACCGGAGTTTTAGATTTTTTGTTAGTCTTATTTGCTGGATTATTAAAACTACCTTCTTTCATACTGTCATCTTGTCCTGAATCATCATTATAAGATGATTCGTTAGTGGGCAAATTATCGTTAAAATCTTCTTCGTTTGGTGTCATGTTTACATACTGTTCTTTAACTACATTATAATCTATTTTAAGACGATGCAGTAATTTGGTTGTTGGGTCATTCTCATTTCTTAAGATGCACAATAATAAATGTGCTGTGCTGATAGACGTACTTTGAAAAACCTTGGCTTCCAAAAAAGTTGTTTTTAAAGCACGTTCCGCTTGACGTGTCAAGTGTAGGTTCTTCTTTTCGTTACTAATTTCAACATTTGGGTTGGCCGGACTAAGAATTTCGACCTTTTTACGTAAATGTTCTAAATCAATTGAAAGATTATTGAGAATAGTAATTGCTTTACCATTACCATCTCTTAAAATACCAAGCATCAAATGCTCAGTCCCAATAAAATCATGACCCAATCGCAAGGCTTCTTCCTTGCTGTAGGTAATCACATCTTTTACTCTTGGTGAAAAATTATCATCCATAACTGTATAATTGGTAATGTAAATTTAGTTATTCAGAATCATTTTAACAAAAACCATTCCCGCTAAATGTACTGTCAGCTAATAGACAAAAAAAAAGCCAATAATAAAAGCAGTATTGTGACTAACTTATTAACCAAAAAACAGCCCTATTTTGTTAATAAATCATTGAAATTTGTATTTAAAAAATGCATCTAAATTTTATTAATTACCCTATATTAGCACGTTTCGAATTTAAAGTAATTTTTTTAAATAATTTATAAAATATGTCTGACGGAGAAAGGTTAATTCCAATTAACATCGAAGATGAAATGAAATCAGCTTACATCGATTATTCGATGTCGGTTATTGTATCAAGAGCATTACCTGATGTACGCGATGGTTTAAAACCTGTACATAGAAGGGTTTTATACGGAATGTATGATTTAGGAGTTTTTTCGAATAGAGCTCACAAAAAATCCGCAAGAATTGTTGGAGAAGTATTAGGAAAGTATCATCCTCACGGAGACACCTCTGTTTATGATGCTATGGTACGTATGGCACAGGAATGGAGTTTACGCTATTTATTAGTTGATGGTCAAGGTAATTTCGGTTCAGTTGATGGTGATAGTCCAGCAGCAATGCGTTATACGGAAGCTAGAATGAAAAAAATGTCTGAGGACATAATGGCAGATATCGACAAGGAAACAGTTGATTTTCAGCTAAACTTTGATGATACCTTGTATGAGCCAACGGTTATGCCAACCCGAGTTCCTACTTTATTGGTAAATGGAGCTTCTGGAATTGCGGTTGGAATGGCTACTAATATGGCACCACACAACCTTACTGAGGTTGTTGATGGAACCTTAGCTTATATCGATAACAATGATATTGAAATCGATGAGTTAATAACTCATATCAAAGCTCCCGATTTTCCTACAGGAGGAACTATTTACGGAATGGAAGGTGTTCGTGAAGCCTTTAAAACAGGAAGAGGTAGAATTGTTATTCGTGCCAAGATAAGTTTTGAAGAATCAAACGGTAAAGAAGCTATAATCGTAACTGAAATTCCGTATCAGGTTAACAAAGCTGAAATGATTAAGAAAACGGCCGATTTAATCAATGATAAAAAAATAGAAGGTATTTCAAATATCCGCGACGAATCGGACAGAAACGGAATGCGAATTGTATATGAATTAAAACGTGATGCCGTTCCTAATGTAGTTCTTAATACTTTATACAAATACACACAATTACAATCTTCTTTCAGTGTAAACAATATTGCGCTAGTAAAGGGAAGACCACAAATGTTGAATGTAAAAGATTTGATTCATTATTTCGTAGAGCATCGTCATGATGTTGTGGTTAGAAGAACACAATACGAATTGCGTAAGGCCGAAGAAAGAGCACACATTTTAGAAGGTTTAATTATAGCTTCGGATAATATAGATGAAGTAATTGCATTGATACGTTCGTCTAAAGATGGAGACGAAGCACGCGCCAAATTGATCGAAAGATTTAGTTTATCTGAAATACAAGCTCGAGCTATTGTTGAAATGCGTTTGCGTCAATTAACAGGTCTTGAGCAAGATAAATTAAGAGCAGAATATGATGAAATAATGAAATTAATTCAGCGCTTGAAAGATTTATTAGCAAGTAAAGAGTTGCGAATGGAATTGATTAAAGAAGAATTAATCGAAATCAGAGACAAATACGGAGATGAACGTCGTTCACTTATAGAATATTCAGGAGGTGATGTGAGTATAGAAGATTTAATAGCTGATGAAAATGTGGTTATAACTATTTCTCATGCAGGTTATATTAAACGTACTAATCTAACGGAATACAAAACACAAAATAGAGGCGGAGTCGGACAAAAAAGTGCCGGAACAAGAGATCAAGATTTCTTAGAGCATATGTATGTAGCAACCAACCATCAATATATGATGTTCTTTACACAAAAAGGAAAATGTTTCTGGATGCGTGTTTATGAAATTCCGGAAGGAAGCAAAACAGCCAAAGGAAGAGCATTACAGAATCTTATTAATATTGAATCGGATGATAAAGTAAAAGCATTTATTTGTACACAAGATTTAAAAGATAAAGACTACACCAATAGCCATAACCTTATTATGGTGACCAAAAAAGGTCAAGTTAAAAAGACCTCTTTGGATAAATATTCAAAACCTAGAGTTAATGGAGTTGCAGCTATAACCATCAGAGAAGATGATGAATTATTAGGAGCTCAATTAACTAATGGAGAAAGCCAAATTATATTAGCGGTTAAGTCAGGAAAATTAGTTCGTTTCGAAGAAACTAAAACACGTCCGATGGGAAGAACTGCTTCAGGTGTTCGTGGAATTACTTTAAAAGATGAAACCGATGAAGTAATTGGAATGGTTACGGTAAACGATATGGAAAGTGAAATATTGGTTGTTGCAGAAAATGGTTATGGAAAACGTTCTGCATTAGAAGAATACAGAATTACCAATCGTGGAGGAAAAGGTGTAAAGACTTTAAATATTACGGAGAAAACGGGTAAACTAATTTCGATTAATTCGGTTACAGATGCAGATGATTTGATGATTATCAACAAATCAGGATTGACCATCAGAATGGCTGTAGAAGATTTAAGAGTTATGGGTAGAGCAACGCAAGGAGTGAAACTTATAAACATTAAAGGTAACGATTCAATTGCTGCAGTTACAAAGGTGATGAAAGATGATGTTTCTGAGCCAGAATTGGACGAAGATGGTAATGTTATCGAAGTTGAAGCTATAGAGAGAGTCAAGCCGGTTTTAGAAGTTCTTGAAGATGACGGCACAGTTGAAGAGGATGAAGAAGAAGATGACGATATAGTAGATGATGATGATGCTGATGAAGACACTGACGAAGATGAATAAAAAACAAAGAAATCACCAATTAGTAAGTTAATTGGTGGTTTTAATTATAAATTAAAAAGTAAAAATTAACTAAAATGAAAATTAAACACATTCTACTTGCTTTGGCAGTATTAGTTTCTGTACCATCTTTTGCTCAAAAAGATGAATTAAAAAAATTGAAAAAAATTTATGAGAAGGACGCTCCAACTGCTAATGACTTAGTTGATTACAAAGCTAACTTAGACAAATTAGGTCCGATTGCCACCGAAGAAGGTGATAAAGTTTATTATAACTTTTATAAAGCTAATACGGCTAGTATTGAAATAGCGATGTTGGGACCAAACCCAAATCCAGTTCAATTTTCTCAATTTTTAAGTCCAAAAGTTATTTACGATGTTGCAACTGCGTATAATGCAACTCTAGATTATGAAAAGAGAATTGGTAAAAAAGTATTTACGGATGACATTATACAAAAGGCAAATAGCTATAAACCAATTTTAGTCAATGTTGCTGTTGGACTAGGTGAAGCTAAAAAATATAAAGAAGCTGCAGATGTTTTATACTCGGTTTATTTATTAGATAAAAATGATCAAGATAAGCTTTTTTATGCTGCAAGTTATGCTGTTAATGGTAGTGATTATGTGAATGCTTTAGCATATTATAATGAATTGAAAACCTTAAACTATTCAGGTGAAAATATGATTTTTTGGGCTATGAATAAGTCTACAAAAAAAGAAGAAACCTTTCCAAGTAAAACCGAGAGAGAAATTTTTATAAAAGGAGGTACACATGAAAAGCCTAGAGATGAAAAAGCCGAATCAAAAAAAGGTGAAATTTATAAAAATATTGCATTGATTTTAATTGATGGAGGAAAAATTGAGGAGGCCAAAATAGCAGTTTCTGATGCTCGAAAAGCAAATCCTAATGATAATTCATTAATTTTAACAGAAGCTGATTTGTATCTAAAGTTGAATGATTTATCTACTTATACAAAATTAGTTAACGAAGCATTGGCAAATGATCCAAATAATAAAACATTATGTTACAATCTAGGTGTAACTAGTACAAATGCTAATAAATTGGATGAAGCTGAGAAATATTATAAAAAGGCTATTGAAATAGATCCCAACTATTTCGATGCTCTTTTAAATTTATCCGAGCTAAAATTAAGAAGTGATGAAAAATTTGTAAATGAAATGAATAAATTAGGTACTTCTGAAAAAGAAAATAAAAGATATGAAGTTTTAAAAAGTGATAGAGCTAAGAATTTTAATTCAATATTACCTTATTTAGAAAAAGCAGTAGAAGTAAGACCAGAAGATGAAGCAGCAAAGAAAACTTTATTAAGTGTTTATAATGCTCTTGAAATGACAGATAAGTATAAAGCGTTAAAAGCTAAAATGTAATCAAAAGTAAATTTTATTAAATTAAAAAGTCCCGATATGAATCGGGACTTTTTGTTTCCTAAACTAACTAAATTTATATAGAAACATTATTATGCAACTCCATTTTCTTGAGAACTCATTTTTTTCAAGAAAGATCTAATTAAAACACTGTTTGTATTGATACCAGAGTTAATTAATTGTTTTTTACTAAATGAACCATTGTTTGATGTATTATTTGAAGTTTTTTTAGAACCCATAAACCAAACTGCGAAATCCATTGAAGCAGCTACAGTGTTCTCAGTAGTGATAACTATCATAGCCTCTTTAGAAATAGAAACTTCAGTTGAGGTAGTTGTAACAACACTTGGAGTGTTAGTTTGAGCAAAAACTCCAGCTGATGATAAAACCAATAATACGAATAAAACAAATAATTTGAAGTTTGTTTGATTTGATGTGTTATTAGTTGTTGTCATAATTTTGGTTTCTTTATTATTTCTTCACCAAAACTACTTCAACACTAACGCCAAAGAAAATATTTTCGACAACGAACCTTAAAAGTCGTTTAATCGACAAAATCAATGAATTCAAGGGTTTTAAGCGTTTTTTTTATGCAGTTCGTCTATTGAATGTTAAAAAAACAGGTATTTAATCGATGAAAAACCAATTTTTTCTATGAACTACATTTCCCAAAATAATATCAAGAATCAATTCAATAATTAATGACAAAATCTTAGTATTTTAGCATCATAAAATAAATGAAGTCAAGAAATGAAAGTTGATAAAAAAGGGCATACTACCACCATTAGAAATACACAATTCAATACAGCAGACTTTCACCAGAAATTTATGCATGAGTACAATAGTTATAAATCTCAGAATTTAATAATTGATTTAACTTATGACAAAGCATTATCAATGGCTGACATTAAACTATTTCTCGATTTATCAAAAAATCATCATATAGAAAAGAAGTCTTTGGTTTTGGTAACAGATGCTATTAATTTAAATGATATTCCCAACAAACTTACAGTAGTTCCAACCCTTTTAGAAGCTCATGACATAATCGAGATGGAAGAGATTGAACGCGATTTAGGATTTTAGCTTCCATTAAAAACAAATGAAATTAACCATATTAGGCTGTTATGCAGCAACTCCAAGAACAATTACCAACCCAACTTCACAAGTATTAGAAATTAGAAATAGAATGTTTCTAATTGATTGTGGTGAAGGAACACAAGTTCAGTTAAGAAGAAATAAATTAAAGTTTTCTAAAATCAACCATATTTTTATATCTCATTTGCACGGAGATCATTTTTATGGGTTGGTAGGTTTGATTTCTACTTTTATGTTACTTAATCGACAGACAGATTTACACGTTTATGGGCCAAAGGGAATCAAAGAAATAATTTTGCTTCAATTGCGTTATTCCAATTCTTTCACGGGATATAATCTTTATTTTCACGAATTAACCTCCAAAGAAAGCGAAGTTGTATATGAAGACGAAAAAGTTATAGTGAAAACAATTCCTTTAAAACATCGAGTTTACACAAACGGTTTTTTGTTTGAAGAAAAAATTAGGGAAAGAAAATTGAATTTAGATGCGGTAAACCGATACAAAATAGATACGTGTTATTATCAAAAAATTAAAAATGGTAGCGATATAACCATTGATAATGGAACAATAATACCAAATATTGAACTCACATTTGATCCAATTCAACCAAAAAGTTATGCTTTTTGTAGTGACACTATGTATGATGAATCAATTATCCCAATAATTGAAAATTGTGATGTGCTGTATCACGAAACAACATTTTTAGAATCGGAGGCAGATAAAGCCGAGAAAACAATGCACTGTACTGCCAAACAGGCGGCAGTTATAGCAACCAAAGCCAATGTGAAACAATTACTATTGGGACATTACAGTACGCGTTATGCCAATATTAATTTGTTTCAACAAGAAGCTGCAACCATTTTCAATAACGTTCATTTAACGGATGATGGTTTTGTTTTTGAAATATAAATAGAATATAGACTAATTTTGTAAACTACAACTAAGATAATAATGGAAGACTTAAGCAATTACAGAAAGTCCTACGAAAAAAGCCAGCTTCTTGAAAGCGCAATTCCAGATGATCCGATTAACTTATTTCATCAATGGTTTTATGAAACACAGGAGTTTGGCGGTGTAGACGAAGTTAATGCCATGACGGTTGCTACTATTGGTTTAGATGGTTTCCCAAAATCGAGAGTGGTGTTGCTCAAAAAATTCAACGAAGACGGTTTTATTTTTTATACCAATTATAATTCAGAAAAAGGAAAAGCCATTATACATAATCCTAATATATGCCTCTCGTTTTTTTGGCCTAGCATCGAACGACAAGTAATAATTAAAGGTGTAGCAGAGAAAACATCAGAATCTGTTTCGGATAATTATTTTGATTCAAGACCCGATGGAAGTAAACTTGGAGCAATTGTTTCTGCTCAAAGTGAGGTGATTCCATCTCGCGAATATCTGGATGATCAATTAAAAAAACTTGAAACGGATTATAGTGATAAACCCATTTTACGACCTATGTTTTGGGGTGGTTTTTTAGTTCGCCCATTCGAAATAGAATTTTGGCAAGGCAGACCAAATCGATTGCATGACAGGATAAGATATCAATTGCAAAACGATTTTGATTGGAAGCGAGAGCGATTATCTCCTTAAGTCTATATTCAATTTTCACAAAAAAGCCACTATAATAGTGGCTTTTTTATTATATGTTATTTTATATTTCTTCTAAAATAGCTATAAAGTAAGAAAATTACATATGTATTAATTAAAATTATGTATTTCATCGATTTTATTTGTTATTTTAGCGATAAAAGTGGTAAAATTGCTCAACCAAATTAAACAATACGTTCTTAAAAAATATTTAAATAAAGTGTTTGCCCCACATCTACTAAGTTTAAAAATTAATTTCTGTCATTATTAACAAAATAAATAAAGTGTTTGCCCCACATCTACTTTATTAAAAACTTAACCTACTACTAT
>CANHWG010000043.1 GCA_947464335.1 Flavobacteriaceae bacterium | reverse complement strand
TTATTCTATTGAAAGAGAAAAAATTAAAAAAAGTTTAGAAGTTAAATTAGAAGCGTCTAAAAAAAACAGAAAACTCGAATTAATGGTTGCAGAGAAAGAAGTTGCAAAGCTTACCAATTACCTATTGCTATCGCTTTTGGGATTCTCAGTGTTCGTATTTTTAATCCTCTTTTTCTTTTTGAAACGAAGCAATAAACGCGACAAGCTATTACTTGAAACAAAAGAGGAATCGGTCAATCTGACCGAAGGACAAGAACTACTTGAAGAGCAACAATTTGAAAGCGATATTGAATTTAAAAAAAGACAATTAAGTGCTATCACAATTCAAATGCTGGAAAAAAATGAAATGTTAGATGAAATAAAAGCCATTCTGAACAAAAAGGAACCAACGTCTGAAAAAGACATAAAAAAAATTATTTCGAAATATACTATTCAAGATAACAACTGGAAAGACTTTGACCTTTGCTTTGAAAGTATTTACAATAACTTTTATACCCGTTTAAAAACAAAGTACCCCGATATTAGTTCAAACGATTTAAAAATTTGTGCTTTGATTAAACTCCATTTATCTATAAAAGAAATGGCTTCTATTTTAAATATTTCACCCGATAGTGTTAAAACAGCACGCCACCGATTGCGAAAAAAACTACAACTCAATACAGAAGAAAGTCTAACTGATTTTATTTTATCAGTATAAAAAATAAGTTGGACGGTATAAATTAACTTCCCATTTTCTATTAAGAAGTTTGTTTTTTAGCACTATTTGTTTTATATCTTTACACTCTTGACTTTTTGATTACACTAATCAAAGTAAATAATTATCATTATGAATTTTTCAGCAAAAATGCTTCGCGACAATGCATTATCCGACAAAGTAATAGTAGTAACTGGTGGTGGCAGCGGTTTAGGGAAAGCCATGACTCAATATTTCCTAGAATTGGGTGCCAAAGTTGCCATTACATCACGTGATATAGAAAAACTTACGACTACAGCATCCGAGTTAGAAGCAGCAACGGGCGGAACATGTTTACCCATTCAATGCGATGTACGTCATTATGATCAGGTAGAAGCTATGCTTGCCGAAGTGTTGAAAACGTTTGGCAAAGTAGATGTTTTATTAAATAATGCTGCGGGTAACTTCATTTCACCTACCGAACGATTATCGGCCAATGCATTTGATACTATTATTGATATTGTATTAAAAGGTTCCAAAAATTGTACACTTGCTTTTGGTAAACATTGGATTGCCGCAAAACAGACCAATTGCAATGTCTTGAATATTGTAACAACCTATGCTTGGACGGGTTCGGGCTATGTAGTGCCAAGTGCTACTGCCAAAGCCGGCGTTTTGGCAATGACCCGAAGTTTGGCTGTTGAATGGGCTAAATACGGCATCCGAATGAATGCCATTGCACCAGGACCATTTCCTACGAAAGGCGCTTGGGACCGATTATTGCCGGGCGATTTAGCCGAAAAATTTGATATGGCCAAAAAAGTGCCACTGAAGCGTGTGGGTGATCATCAGGAATTAGCCAATTTAGCCGCCTATTTAGTATCTGATTTCTCTGGCTATATCAATGGTGAAGTAATCACGATTGATGGAGGCGAATGGTTGCAAGGTGCGGGTCAATTTAATATCTTAGAAAAAATTCCACAAGAAATGTGGGACATGTTAGAGATGATGATTAAGAATAAGGGAAGTAAATAGTTAGTGGTCAGTTAGCAGGTTTTAGTTAGCAGTTGGACTACTGAATACTTATAACTGAACACTGAACACAACCTTCAAAACTTTACAAGAATGTTAACAAAATTCCGTTGCCAAAGCCATAAATAATTGTATTTTTACGGCTCAAAATCTACAAAAAATAAATGGGTAAAATCATTGCTATTGCCAATCAAAAAGGTGGTGTTGGAAAAACAACAACTTCTATAAACCTTGCAGCATCACTGGGAGTTTTAGAAAAAAAAGTCTTATTAATTGATGCTGATCCACAAGCCAATGCAAGTTCAGGATTGGGCATTGATGTTGAAAATGTCACCATCGGAACTTATCAAATTCTAGAGCACAGCAATACTCCCGAAGAAGCGATTATATCTTCTAGCGCTCCTAATGTTTCTATAATTCCGGCGCACATTGATTTGGTTGCTATTGAAATTGAATTGGTTGATAAAGAAAATCGCGAATACATGCTCAAACAAGCTTTGGAAAGTGTAAAAGACGATTATGATTTTATTTTAATTGATTGTGCACCATCATTAGGTTTATTGACCCTAAATGCTTTAACGGCTGCGGATAGCGTTGTGATTCCAATTCAATGTGAATATTTTGCTTTAGAAGGTTTGGGAAAACTATTGAATACCATTAAAAGTGTTCAAAAAATTCATAATGTCAATTTAGATATCGAAGGTCTTTTATTAACGATGTTCGACTCCCGTTTGCGTTTATCCAATCAAGTAGTAGAAGAAGTTCAGAAACATTTTAACGATATGGTGTTCAAAACCATTATCCAACGTAATGTAAAATTAAGTGAAGCCCCAAGTTTTGGAGAAAGCATTATTAACTTTGATGCAACTAGCAAAGGCGCAAGCAATTATCTGAGTTTGGCACACGAAATTATCAAAAAAAACAGTAATTAAGCTATGGCAAAAGCAATACAAAAACAAGCTTTAGGAAGAGGTTTATCGGCTTTATTAAAAGATCCTGAAAATGATATTAAATCGGTTAATGATAAAAATGCAGATAAAGTTGTAGGCAATATTATCGATTTGGATATTGAGGCAATTGAAATCAATCCGTTTCAACCAAGAAGTAATTTTAATGAAGATTCTTTACAAGAATTAGCGTCTTCTATCAAAGAATTGGGTTTAATTCAACCCATTACTGTTCGCAAACTAGAGTTTAATAAATATCAATTAATTTCGGGAGAACGTCGTTTGCGTGCCTGTAAATTAGTCGGTTTAACTACCATTCCAGCATACATCCGAATTGCTAACGATAACGAGTCGTTAATCATGGCATTAGTTGAAAATATTCAACGTCATGACTTAGATCCAATCGAAATTGCGCTTTCATACCAACGACTTATAGATGAAATTCAACTCACCCAAGAACAGATGAGTGAACGCGTGGGTAAAAAACGTTCAACAATATCTAACTATTTGAGATTATTAAAGTTAGACCCGATTATCCAAACCGGAATTCGAGATGGATTTATCAGTATGGGACATGGTCGCGCTATCATCAATATCGAAAATCAAGATATACAGACGGATATCTACCAAAAAATAGTAAGTCAAAATCTTTCAGTTCGTGAGACCGAAGCATTGGTAAAAAATTATCAAGCCAGTATTAAACCTGCATCTGCAAAAAACACCAAAAAAGCTGCTACGTTCGAAGTAGATGACGAACAAAAGAAAGCATTTGTAAACTTTTTTGGTTCTAAAATTGATGTGAAAGTTATAGGGAATGGAAAAGGGAAAATCACAATTCCTTTCCACTCAGAGGAAGATTTTAATCGAATTATCAAATTAATTAAAGGATAGTGAACAAAGTCTTTTACATACTATTACTAGTTTTTCTTTTTGAAAATCAAACTGTTTTTTCACAAAAAGTTAGTAATCCTATCAAAGCAAAAGACACCCTAAAATCAGCAGAAATTGACCCACTTCGCCCGTCTAAGGCTGCATTTTATTCCGCTATATTACCAGGTTTAGGTCAAGCGTACAATAAAAAATATTGGAAAATACCAATCGTTTATGGTGCCATTGGAACTAGTATGTATTTATATCTCGATAACAATAAAAAATACAATAGTTACCGTGATGCTTACAAACGAAGACTGGCCGGATTTAATGATGATCAATACCAATTTCTTGATGATTCCAGATTAATTCAAGCCCAACGATTTTACCAAAGAAACAGAGAATTATCACTTTTATTTGTTATTGGCTTTTATGTTTTAAATATTGTTGATGCTAATGTTGACGCACACTTAATACAGTTCAATGTCAATGACAAGCTGTCGTTACAACCAGATGTTTATATGAATGATATCAATTACAAACCCAATGTAGGTTTAACTTTTAATTACAAATTCTAAATGAAAATAGCTTTATTAGGATATGGTAAAATGGGCAAAGTAATCGAAAGAATTGCTTTAGAAAGAGGTCATGAAATTGTGCTCAAAAAAGAGGAGTTTAACACCTTTGATGGTTTATCATCAGCAGATGTTGCCATAGATTTTAGTGCTCCAAATGTTGCGGTCGAAAATATTTCTGCCGCTATTAATTTAGGCATTCCAGTTGTTTCGGGAACAACAGGTTGGTTAGAGAACTATCATTTAATGGAGAAACTTTGTCTTGAAAAAAATGCGGCATTTTTATATGGTTCTAACTTTAGTTTGGGAGTGAATATATTTTTTGAGCTGAATGATTATTTAGCAAAAATGATGGCTAAATTCAAAGAATACAAAGTATCTATAGAAGAAATTCATCATACACAAAAACTAGATAAACCAAGTGGAACAGCAATTTCATTAGCCAATGCCATCATTAATCATTCTGATAAAAATAATTGGACGATAGAAAACCCAAAAAACGATGATGTTTTTATTGATGTCAAAAGAATAGATGATGTTCCAGGAACGCATAGTGTTTATTATAATTCAGATGTTGATTTCATCGAGATTAAACATGTCGCCCATAACCGAGAAGGATTTGCAATAGGTGCAGTCATTGCTTCCGAATGGATTATTGGAAAAAAAGGTGTTTTCTCTATGAAAGATGTGCTTGATTTAGATAATAGAAAATAGAAAATCAACAAACTGTAACAAATTCAATTTAATTGCACTTATTAGCATCAAAAATTAATTAATAATAAAACATTTAAACTTTTAAAATCAACATCATGTCACTATTTCACTGGTTACTATTTATACTAATCGTCCAAATCGTTCACGGTTTAGGCACATGGAAATTATATGAAAAAGCAGGAAGAAAATCTTGGGAAGCCTTCGTCCCAATTTATAATTCTATCGTATTGATGAAAATCATCAACAGACCAACCTGGTGGACATTGCTTTTATTCATCCCGATAATCAACTTGATAATGTTTCCCGTAGTTTGGGTTGAAACCCTAAGAAGTTTTGGGAAAAATTCTACTACTGATACGTTACTTGGTATTTTTACTTTTGGTTTATATATCTATTATATCAATTACACTCAAGAGGTTACCTATATAGCGGATAGAAGTTTGGTAGCCAAAACCAAAACGGGTGATACCATTAGTTCCTTGCTATTTGCTATTGTAGTTGCTACTGTTGTGCATACCTATGTGATGCAACCCTATACCATTCCAACTTCATCGTTAGAAAAATCGTTATTAATTGGCGATTTCTTATTTGTTAGTAAATTTCATTACGGTGCCAGAACACCAATGACAACCGTTGCTGCTCCAATGGTTCATGATACCTTACCATTAGTAAAAACAAAATCTTACTTGAGTTGGCCCCAATTACCCTATTTCAGAATTCCAGGTTTTGAAAAACCTCTTAAAAATGAAATTGTCGTTTTCAATTGGCCTGCAGATACCGTTTATAAATTTTTTGATACTTCGGGAAGAAGTATTTTAAAACCTGTAGATAAAAAATCAAATTATGTAAAACGTTGTCAGGGAACTCCAGGAGATTCATTACAAATAAAAAATGGAACCGTTTACATCAATGGAAAAGAATTACAATTACCCGAAAGAGCCAAACCTCAATTTGGTTATGCGGTAACGTATGATATGAACAACACTGATATTGACTTTGAGTATTTATTAAATCAAGTCGGATCAACTGATGGCGCTGGATTTAAATCTGAGACCAGAGATACTTTGTTTTTAAGAGCTTTAACCAAAGAAGGTGCTGCTACTTTAAGAAGCGTTCCTGGAATCAAATCGGTTACACAAGTTGTTAGCAAACAAGGTGAGTCTAATATATTTACTCATAATTCGAAATGGAATGGTGACAACTTCGGTCCAATATATATTCCAGAAGCTGGAAAATCAGTTGCTTTAAACTTACAAACTTTACCCTTTTATAAAAGAATCATTTCGATATACGAAAAGCATGATTTAAAAGTAGTGGGTAATGATATTTATGTAGATAACAAAAAAGTGACAACCTATACCTTCCAACAAAACTACTACTGGATGATGGGAGATAACCGTCACAACTCAGAAGACAGTCGTTATTGGGGTTATGTTCCTGAAGATCATATTGTGGGTAAACCTGTCTTTATTTGGATGAGCTGGGATAGTAATGGTAAAGGTTTGAATAAAATTAGATGGGATAGATTATTTACCACCGTAAATGGTGAAGGACAACCGCAATCCTATTTCAAATATTTTCTTGGTTTGTTAGCTTTGTATTTTGTTGGTGAGTATTTTTGGAAAAAGAGAAAATCAAATAAAGTTTAATGTTTATAGTTTGTGGTTTATGGTTCGCACTTTTAACCATAAACTATAAACAACAAACCATAAACCAAATGAAAAACATAATCATCCATCCATCCTACTTCCCATCTATCAGTCATTTTGTGGCGATTGCAAAGGCAGATTTGGTTACGTTTGAAATGGAAGATAATTTTCAAAAGCAAACCAACCGCAACCGAATGTATATTTATAGTCCAAACGGGCTTCAGTTGTTGAATGTTCCTATAAAACATAGTAAAGAAAAACACCAACGTATTAAAGAAGTAAAAATCGAAAATGATTTCGATTGGCAAAAACAACATTTCAAATCTTTAGAAGCCGCCTATAGAACTTCGCCTTTTTTTGAATATTTTGAAGATGATATCTTACCCATATTCAAAAAGAAACACACTTTTTTGATGGACTTGAATTTGGAAACGATGGCCATTGTTTCGAAATGTTTGAAATTGGAATTTGATTATAATGAAACTGAGGAATATTTCCATCAAGTGGATGACAAAATAGATTA
Organism: Flavobacteriaceae bacterium; assembly: GCA_947464335.1. Classification (GTDB taxonomy): domain Bacteria; phylum Bacteroidota; class Bacteroidia; order Flavobacteriales; family Flavobacteriaceae; genus Flavobacterium. The sequence continues at coordinate 13,547 of CANHWG010000043.1, read as the reverse complement.
CAGAAACCTAATCAACGGTAAAAAAGATACTACCCAATTTGACACCTATATTCAAGTTTTTGGAGAAAAACATGGCTTTTTAAACAACCTTTCTATACTAGATTTGTTGTTTAATGAAGGTCGATATGCGTTGGATTATTTGAAAAAACAAGAATTGTAATTATTCTATAAAACTCAACCGTGCCATAATCGGAAAATGATCGGAGTATTCTACTTTTGTAAAAGTCTTAAAACTTTTTACTTGCATTTTTTTACTAGCAAAAATATAGTCAATTCGGGCAGGATAATATTTAAATTTATACGTTTGACCAAAACCATTTCCCGCATCTTCAAAACAATCGTTTAAATCCGATTTAATGTTGCGATACACGTATGAAAAAGGACTGTTATTCATATCACCACAAATAATTACGGGATAACTACATTCATTTTTATGGGTTACCAAAAGGTCAGCTTGATATTCTTGCTTTTTAAATGCCTCCCGAATTCGGGAAAAAAGTTGTTTAGACCTATTTTGATTAATAGAATCAACATGCTCTGAAATCTCATCTACATCGGGAGAAATTTTGATTGATTGTAAATGGATGTTGTATACTCGAATTGTATCTAGCCCTTTTTTAATATCCGCATAAATTATATTATTCCCCGAAGTCTGAATTTTGAGTTCACCTTGATTAAAAATAGGATATTTAGAAAAAATTGCCTGACCTGTTTTAATTTGTATACCTTCCATAAATACGGCTTTGTACTTATACACTCGTAAATCTACTTTAGCATTTTCTGAATATTCCTGAATGCACAAAATATCTGGGTTTTGTTCATTGATGAAATTCAAAATTGTGTTTCCAAGATTTTCTTCGGCAACCCAATCAAAAAGATTAAACAAGCGAACGTTATAACTCATTACCGTAAAGTCTTTTTCCTCTTCTTCCAGATCAGTTGAAGAAAGATTATAAAATTTATTTATAAACGTTATTCCGAACAACAAAACCAATCCAGATAAAATTAATTGACGTTTGAGTTGAAGCATCCAATACATAAAAAACAAAGCGTTTAAAATCAGAAATAGCGGTAATATTAAGGTTAGTACCGAAAGTAACGGAAACATCTTTGGAGCCAAAAAAGGTAAAACATAGGCAACAAAGGTCAATACAGTAATTACTATATTAAATCCGAATACTACTTTATTAAACCACGATAATTTCTTCAAAAGAATTTAAAATTAAAATTTCCACTTTGGAAATATACAGAAAAAAAATACAAAGAATAAAACTACTTGCCCGCTTTAAAAAGAAACTCTTTCTCTTCTGCTGTCAGACTATCATAACCTGATTGACTAATTTTATCCAAAATTTCATCTAACTGTTGTTGCGTTTTGTCTTTAACAACAATTTTACTTTGCCTTTTAATAGTAGGTTTTTTGGGGTTTATATGCACTTTTTTAAAAGGCGTCGATTGCTTTTTACTAAATAAATTTAGAATTGAATCTACAATCCGACTCAAATCGGTTCCGTTTTGTAATAACTTAATGTAAATATAACCAAAAAATGCACCGCTCAAATGCGCTATGTGCCCGCCAGTGTTACTTATCTGAATTTGCAATAAATCTAGTAGGAGAAGCACTGCTGTAATGTGCCAAAGTTTTACGTTGCCGATTAACAACAATCGAATATCCATTAAAGGCTGATACGTTGTAGTTGCTACTAACAAAGCCATTATTGCTGCAGAAGCACCAACCATAGTTGAACTTTGACCTAGTAAATAAAAACTCAAAACAAAACAAAATCCAGCAAAAATAGCGCTTAATATATACAAGCCAAGATATTGTTTTTGGGTAAAAAAAGTTAAAAACAATCGGCTGGAAAAATTCAAAACCATCATATTAAAAAACAAATGCAGGAATCCATAATGGAAAAAAGCATACGTCAACAACGTCCAAGGTCGGGTTAAAACAGTTGTTGGCTCAGAAGAAATTGCAACCCAATTAGGAAAATCAAAAACACCCGACTTAAATTGATAGAAAAAAATAATTGACAGCAGAAAAAAACCAACATTCCAATAAATCATCTTATTGGCAATGCCTCCTACTCGATACTGAAATTTCAAATCTTCAATTATACTCATATCTAAAAACTGAATACTAATTAATGAACACTGAGCACTTTTTTATTAATTCCAACGATTTTTATTAAACTGATTTCGTTTCCAATACCACATCATGATAAATCCGGTTAAAGCGCCACCAATATGTGCAAAGTGCGCAATTCCTGTTCCGCCAGAACCAAATAGAGAGTTACCTTTTAATCCTAAGAACAAATCTATTGCAATGATTCCAGGTACAAAATATTTGGCTTTAATAGGCACTGGAATAAACATAATACCTAATTCGGCATTTGGAAACATAAAAGCAAAAGCGGTTAAAAGACCATAAATGGCTCCCGAAGCACCAAGAACAGTTCCTTGTGAAATAGTAGCGGCTTCTTGAATTGTATTAAATTGTTCCTGAGTACAACGAGCATTTTCTAACATGGTTCTTATTGGACCTTCAATCATTTGCTTATCAGCACCAAAAAGAGAAGGATAATCAGCATTTAAAAGTGTATGGATTTGAGTACTTGTTAAATTTAAACTAGCGACTTCATTTAGCAAATAGTGTATCTGAAAGTAATTTACACCCGTATATAACAAAGATGCACCTAATCCGCAAGAAATATAAAAGAAAATAAATTTTTTACCACCCCAATAATGTTCTAATGCACTTCCAAAAGAAACTAAGGCAAACATGTTAAAAACAATATGCATTAATCCAGCTGAACTTCCTTTTCCATATACTGGCGCATGCATAAACATACTTGTTAGCGGTTGCCAAAATCTAAAATTAGCATTTTCGGGATAAAATTGTGATAATAAATGATAGGCAAAATCTCCGTTAATATTGGAACCTACATAAAATAGTATATTTATAATTAATAACTGCTTTACAGTTTCGGTCATTCGCATCATAGACTGAATTTTTTATCTAAATCTTCCACACTCATCGTGATGAAAGTTGGTTTTTGAAATGGTGACACATTAGGTTCTTTGCAAGCAAAAAGATTGTGTACTAAATTTTCTTGTTCTTTTTCGGTTAAATACGTTCCAGTTTTCACCGCCAAACTTTTAGCCATCGATTTGGCTATGGTATCATTTTGACTAAAGTTACTATCTGGAATTCCATCTTGCAAGTCTCGCAATAACTCTTCCATAACTATAGATATTTCACTTTCAGTCACATTGACAGGTAATCCCGAAATCAAAACATGATCATCGTTAATCGAATCAAATGCAAAACCCGTATTTTCTAAAGAAGATTTCAATTCGGCCAACAAATCAATTTCAGTAGAAGAAAAATATAATTGTAGCGGAAACAAAAGTTGCTGACTGGATGCTTGATGCACCGTCATACTGGTCAAAAACTCTTCATACAAAACTCGTTCGTGCGCACGTTTCTGGTTGATAATAACCATACCCGATTTTATGGGACTGACAATGTATTTTTTATGAATTTGATACGTGCGTTTTGCTTCTTGCTCTACTTCATTTTCTTCAAATAATGAAGAGCTTACGGCATCATTCTCAAAAGTCATTTCAGCAATATCGTAACTCGCTTGTTTAAGTCCAACATACAAACTCTCCCAGTTAGGTTGTACTTCTGTTTTTTTATAACTTGAAAAATTGGGTAATGATTTGTTTGACTTTTGCTTCGCCAATTCGCTTTCACCAATGTCATCCGAAAAAGGATTGAAACTCCTATCCACTTGAATTGTTGGATATTCAGCATCTTTATTTTGGTATTGATACGGTGTATCCAAGTTCGGATCTCTTTCAAAATCTAATACCGGCGCAACATTGAATTGCCCTAAACTGTGTTTGATAGCAGAACGTAAAATGGCATATAATGCATGTTCATCGTCAAACTTAATTTCAGTTTTGGTCGGATGAATATTAATATCTATCGTATGAGGCGGAACGTCTAAGTATAAAAAATAACTCGGTTGTGCTCCAGATGAAAGTAAGCCATCATAAGCAGCCATTACCGCATGATGCAAATAGCCACTTTTTATAAATCGGTTATTAACAAAGAAGAACTGCTCGCCTCTATTCTTTTTTGAAAATTCGGGCTTGCCGATAAATCCGTGTAGATTCAGTATTTCGGTTTCTTCTTTAACTGGAACCAATTTTTCATTGGTTTTACCCGAAAAAAGATTGACAATGCGTTGTCTGAAATTAGAAATTGGCAGATTAAACATTTCACTACCGTTGTGGTACATCGTAAAATGAATATTCGGATGCGCCATAGCAACTCGCTGAAATTCATCTACAATATGACGTTGCTCTACGGTTTCTGATTTTAAAAAATTACGACGTGCCGGAATATTAAAAAATAAATTCTTTACCAAAAACGAAGTACCTTTTGGCAACACTGACGGTTCTTGAGAAACAAATTTACTTCCTTCAATAACTATATGTGTTCCTAATTCGTCTTGATCTTGCTTGGTCTTCATTTCTACATGAGCAATTGCCGCAATAGAAGCTAATGCTTCACCTCGAAAACCTTTGGTATGCAACGAAAATAAATCTTCCGCATGACGAATTTTAGAAGTGGCGTGACGTTCAAAACACAAACGGGAATCGGTAATGCTCATGCCAAGACCATTATCAATAACTTGGACCAAAGATTTTCCGGCATCTTTAATGATGAGTTTGATTTCGGTGGCTTTGGCATCAACGGCATTTTCTAATAATTCCTTCACCACAGAAGCAGGTCGTTGTACTACTTCACCAGCGGCAATTTGGTTGGCAACATGATCCGGAAGTAATTGTATTATGCTCGACATATTTAGTATTCAGTATTCTGTTAAATGCGTTCAGTATTTAGCAACTGAAGTAGGCAAATTTAAGGAAAAAGTATTGGGATTTATAGTTAATAATTGTGTAAAAAATAAAAAACCTTTCCTAGGTTTGAAAGGTTGAAACTTAATTTCTTAAACATTACTTTTTTTCATCCATCCTTGAAATCAAAAAATCAATTTTTCTATTTAAATTCTCTAAAAAATGATTCGGAGCTTTGACGATGAGATCAAAACCTTCTGTATTATTTTCTTTACATACCGCTAAAAGATTACTATAATTTTGTTTTTCTAACAGTAAATAATCAGTAGGAACTTCTAATACTTCAGCTAGTTTAGAAATATATTCATGCTTAATACTCTTGCCATTCTCCCAATTACCAATAGTGGTTTGAGTAACACCAACAAGATGCGCCAATTCTTCTTGTGAAAATCTCTTTTTTTCTCTTAACAACTTTAGTTTAGTACCTGTTTTCATAATGTTTAGATTGATTTAAATACAATTCAAAACCAATTTTTATTTTGCAATGTACATAAGGCTATTTAATAAATGGTACACAAAAAGTGCACATTTAATAAAAGTTTTCTTTTATTAATACAAGAAAGTTGCTTGAATTTAGCAATAATCTTTTAGGAAATCATTCCTACAACCTACAACTTTACCAAATCAAAATATATCGCGAAAAAGTTTTGTCAAACTAAAAAAATATATAATTTTAATACAATTAAAAATGAAAAAAATAGTTTTTGGTTTAATAGCCACAGTAGTATTTGGTTTTGTTGGAAATGCGCAGACTTCTGAAAGTAATCAAGAGTTGAAAAACTTTATTAACTTAAATCTTGAAAAGAATAAAATTAGCTTAAGTGTATCAAAAGTTACTCGTTACAAATTAGAGGATTACATTAACTTGAAACGTTATGCTAATATAATTGTAGAGGAAAATATAAAGTTTGAACCCTACAGTTTAGAAATAATTGTTGAGGACAAAACTTATAATATACATACAATACCAACTAGCGACACTCATGCCTTTATCCTGACTGAAACCTCGGATAAGAAAATAGATAATGTATTAGTTGTTGATATTGTAGGTTATGATGATGATAATGATGAGTATAAAATTTCATGGACAAAATCTAGTGGTAATACATCCAATGTCTATAGAAAAAAACATGATTGTCGAACCGGAGCTGGTATGGTTTCTGCTGCTGGAAGAGTAATAGCATTTGGCACTTATTTGGGTTGTTTGCCATGTGGCTTCGTGGGTGGTGCAATTAGCGCATTGGGTGCTTTGGGGTATATAGGTTGTGTTTTAACTGGTAATTAACTATGAAGACAAATTATAAATTTTATATTTTTTTAGAAATTATATCATTTTTAGGATGTATAATAATTTTGATTGACAGAAAATTTAAATTTGATTTTATCAATGTTATTCTTCTTGTAGGTATAGTTTCATCAACATATAAATTAGTACAGTTTATAAAAAAGAACTAATAGGTATGTTTATTGTTATATCCTAATTGAGAGACTATTGTAGTATATAAAATTAATTAACTTTATTTCTATCAGAATAGTTTAGTTTCTAAAACCAATCAGCATGAAATTCAAAAAACATCTAGCAACAGTATTTCTATTGCCTATGGTTTCATTTGCCCAATCCGACCTCTAAACCGCCATCAAAGGTGGAGAATTACTCCCTAGTGGTTTGAATATTTTAAGGCAAATAAAGGAAGTAAGACCGATAATAAAATTATTGAAAGAGTGTGTGTTAAAAACAAACTGGTTGACAAAATCGCTTTCAGAATATTTAGCAAAAACAAAGACATATATAAAACTGGAGAATACAAGTTCGATGAGGATGTGGTTATCACAATAAAAGAATATTAAAACAAAAAAGATGTTTAAATTGGAACACCTTTTTTGTTTATATGAAATTACATTGTCTTCCTTCTCAACTCCGCCATTTTAATAGCAGCAATGGCCGCTTCGGTTCCTTTGTTTCCGTGAATTCCTCCACTCCTATCGATGGATTGTTGTTCATTATTATCGGTCAACAAACAAAATATAACCGGAACATCGGTTTGTACATTCAAATCTTTAATTCCTTGGGTTACGCCCTCGCATACAAATTCGAAGTGCATGGTTTCACCTTTAATGACACAGCCAATCGTAATGACTACGTCAACTTCTTGGGTAACAATCATGCGCTGAGCTCCATAAACGAGTTCAAAGCTTCCGGGAACATTCCAACAAATAATATTTTCGGGTTGGGCGCCACAATCTAAAAGTGCCGCTTCTGCTCCGGCATACAACCCATTGGTAATATGATCATTCCATTCAGAAACAACAATCCCAAACCGAAAGTCTTTCGCGTTTGGGATTGTGTTTTTATCGTAATTCGATAAGTTTTTATTTGCAGTTGCCATTTTAATAAGTGTTCAGTCAACAGTTTATAGTGTTCAGCTATTTACTGCCAACTAAACACTGAATACTGATTACTATTTTACTGAGCTAATCCCATCAAAGCGTCTATACTTTGAGCTTCTGGCGAAGTTTCGTAGTTGTCTTTAATATCGGTGAAATATTTTAATGCATCTGCTTTATTCCCAAGAGCGAAAGCCGTTTTACCTGCTTTTAATAAATAACGAGGTCTTGTGAAATCATTTTTACTAGCATCAGCCGCTTTAACATAAAAATCTAACGCTTCTTTTTGCTTGTTTTGTTGCGCATAAGCATCGCCAATAGCACCTTTTGCTAAAGTACTTAACATGATATCATCAGATGAAAACTTCTCTAAACTTGTAATCGCTTCAGCATATTTTTTGGTATTCAAATAAGCAATACCTGCATAATAGTTTGCTAAGTTTCCTGCATCGGTACCTGAATATTCCTCTGCAATTTTCACCACTCCAAACTTACCATCAGAACCTTTTAAAACTAAATTGAATAATGAATCTGATTTAGTTCCTGTTGCATCATCAACTGCCTTTTGGAAATTTTGTTGCGCTACAAACAATTCGTTAGCCGCTTCATCTTGTTTTGGTTCAGCTATAAATTTTTGATACATCAAATAAGAAACGGTAGCTAAAGCAACAACCGTAAGAAAACCTAAAATTGTTTTCTGGTTTTTAGCAACAAAATCTTCTGCTTTTGATGCAGTTTGATCTAAAGTGTCAAATGCTTTTGCCGTAGTGCTATCTTTTGCATCTACATCTACATTCTCTTCAATAAAATTATTATCTAATTTTTCAGCTTTTTCTTTTGGTGCTTTATATCCTCTTTTGTTAAAAGTTGCCATCTATTTTCAATTTAGTGTGCGCAAAAATAAAATTTTTATTCTTATTTAAAAGCTATTTTTGTTGATATTTTTGAATAATTTGCAGCTCTTTATTATATATCAGTATATTGAAGGTTTAAAATTTTCAATTATCTGTTATAAATAAGACGTTTAAGCACTAATTTCAAACAAATACCAAATTGTTTTTAAAGCGAATTTCATTACTCAATTATAAAAATTTTTCAGAAGTCACCTTCGAAATTGATGCTAAAATCAATTGTTTCGTTGGTAAAAATGGTATAGGAAAAACTAATATCCTTGATGCTATCTATCATTTGGCAAACGGAAAAAGTTATTTTAATCCACTAGCGGTTCAAAACATCAAGCATCACGAAGAGTTTTTTGTAATTGATGGCGAATTTGAAAAAAAAAATAGAACCGAACAGATTTTATGCAGCTTAAAAAAAGGACAAAAGAAAATCCTAAAACGCAATGGTAAGATATATGAAAAATTCTCGGATCATATAGGTTTTATTCCCTTAGTAATTATTTCACCTGCCGATAGAGATTTGATTATTGAAGGTAGTGAAACTAGAAGGAAATTTATTGATAGCGTAATTTCGCAATTGGATAATTCATATCTGCAACAATTAATTCAGTACCAAAAAATTATAAGTCAGCGCAATGCTTTATTGAAATATTTTGCACTGAATCATGTTTTTGAAACCGACACGTTATCCATTTATAATGAACAACTTAACCAATTAGGAAAAGCTATTTTTGAAAAAAGAAAATCATTTTTAGCAGATTTTATTCCGATCTTTAATCAATATCATCAAGATATCACCAATTCGGCTGAAACGGTGCAGTTGGTTTATCAAAGTGATTTATTTGAAAATGATACGTTTTCTCTATTAGAGCAAAATTTAGCAAAAGACCGAGCGCTTCAATATACTTCCGTAGGGGTTCACAAAGACGATTTATCTTTTGAAATTGATAACTTTCCAATAAAAAAGTTTGGTTCACAGGGACAACAAAAATCATTTTTAATTGCCCTAAAACTAGCACAATTTGATTTTGTTAAAAAACAAAGTGGTGAAAAACCTATTTTACTTTTCGATGATATTTTTGACAAACTGGATGAATTTCGAGTAAGTAAAATTATTGAAATGGTCAACAATGATGAATTTGGACAGTTATTTATTTCGGACACACACCCGGAACGAACCGAAAACATTGTAAAAACAACCCATCAGACTTATAAAATTTTTAATCTTTAATGATACCAAATTTGTATTTTTGTTTATAAATTATTTAGCTATGAAGACACAATTGCTTTCTTTAATAACACTATCATTTTTATTCATTAGTTGTCAAGGACAATCCTCAAAATCGGTACAAACTATCGATGTCAAATTGTTTGCAGAGAAACTAAAATCGACTGAAAACCCGCAGCTTGTAGACGTTAGAACTCCAGAGGAATATAGTACTGAACATATTGGCAATGCAGCTAATGTCAATTGGAATGGTTCCGATTTTGTTACAAAAGTAACTACGTATGATAAATCAAAAGCTATTTTTGTCTATTGCAAGGTTGGAGGTAGAAGCGGACAAGCAGCAGCTAAATTAGCAGAACTAGGTTTTAAAGAAGTGTATAATCTTGAAGGCGGTATTATGAAATGGAATGCTTCGGGTAATACAAAACCATCAGGAAAAATTATTGGAATTTGTGATCAAGAATATAATGAACTCATAAATTCAAACAATAAGGTAATGATTAATTTCAATGCCAAATGGTGCGCTCCTTGTCAAAAAATGAAACCTTATATCTTGAAGCTGCAATCTGAAATGGCAGACAAAATAAAAATTGTTCCGTTAGATGCCGATGAAAACAAAACTATAGTTGATTTTTTGAAATTAGACGGATTACCCATAATTATTGTTTATGAAAACGGCAAAGAAGTTTGGAGAAATGTGGGCTATATTTCGGAAGAAGAATTACGTAAACATTTATAATTATGATTACTAAAGAAGCGCTTCAATTTCTAGAAGATTTAATAGCGAATAACAACACCGAATGGATGCATGCTAACAAAAAAAGGTATGACAATTATAAAAAAGACTATCATCATTTCATAGCTTCTCTTTTAGCTGAAATGAAACCACTGGATAAAACATTAGAACCTTTAGAAGTTAAAAACTGCACCTTCAGAATTAATCGAGATATTCGTTTTTCAAAAGATAAATCACCTTATAAAACCAATATGGGTGTTTGGTTTACACAAAATAAATTCAGAAAAAACAGCCCTGGTTATTATATTCATTTTGAAAAGGGGAATTCTTTTATAGCAGGAGGCGTTTGGTGTCCTGAGCCCAATGAATTAAAACAAATCAGAAAAGAAATTTCTTTTTTTTATGAAGATTTAGAGGCAATCATGAACGACAATAATTTTAAATCAGAGTACGGTTCCTTAAGTCGTGATGAAAGTAATACCCTCAAAAAAGCGCCTAAAGATTTTGAACCTAACCATCCAGCCATAGAATATTTAAAACTTAAAAGTTTTACTGCTTCCACTAAAATTGATGACAAACTATTTTTAGATAAAGATTTTAGCAAAATTGTAGCTCAAAAATTAATAGCTTTGAAACCAATGAACGACTTTTTATTCCGAGCTTTAGAAACAGAAGATTAATGAAATGTCAAAAAAACGAATTTTATTTCTAGGTGAAACCTATCGTGCTGATGCCATAACTTGGATGAATGGCCTCAAGGAATTTGGCGACTTTGAAATCGTTACTTGGGAACTAAAATCCAATAGCAATGGACTAAATAGAGTTAAAAGACTTTTAGAATTAGCTAAAGCTATTTTCGCTATAAAAAGTATCGTTAATAAATTCAATCCCGATATGGTAATTGCAGAACGAACTACTAGTTACGGATTTTTAGCAGCCATTTCAAGTAAAAAACCAATTGCTATTGCACAACAAGGCCATAGCGATTTATGGCCTCAAAATTCTCCACTATACTTTTTAAAAAAAATACTTCAAGATTATGCCTTTAAAAAAGCAGCAATAATTCATGCTTGGGGAGATGTAATGGCAAAACATATGGAAGAAAGTAAAGCCGATATGTCTAAAGTAATGCTACTGCCAAAAGGAATTAATTTAGATTTTTTTGAGTATAATAATATTCATGAGGATAGTGAAATTCATGCTATTGTGACTAGAGCATTACAACCTGAATACAAGCATGAGACCATTATAAAAGCATTTTCAATTTTAAAACAAAAAAAAATACCTTTCAAACTTACTATTATTGGTGATGGAGTTGAATTAAATAGACTAACCCTTTTAGCAAAAGAATTAGGCATAGATAATCAAGTTTATTTTGTGGGCAGAGTAAAGAACATTAATATTCCAAAATATTTAAGAATGGCAAATGTATACATTAGTATGCCAATTACAGAAGGTGTTTCTGCTTCCTTATTAGAAGCAATGGCTAGCGGATGTTTTCCCATAGTTAGCGATTTACCAGGAAATAGAAGCTGGATAATCAATAAAGCGAACGGATTACTTGTAGAAATAGAAAATCATTTTACATTAGCCGATGAATTAGAATGGGCATTTCACAATATTGATTTTACAAAAAAAGCGATAGCTGAAAATCGAAAACTTGTCGAAGAAAAAGCCAACTATAAAAAGAACATGAAAAAAATTGCCAATAGATATCATGATTTAATAAATATTAAATCGTTTACTACTTAATTTATGTGTGGAATTAATGGAATTTTCCATTTAAACAATAAACAAGTTGATCCAAATCAACTGATAAAAATGCGAGACATCTTGGAGCATCGTGGTCCAGATGATTCGGGTATATATATAGACAAAACCATCGGATTAGGTCACAGAAGATTATCAATTATTGATACTTCAACTGCTGGGCATCAACCCTTTGTATCAGAAAACGGAAGATATTGTATTGTTTTCAATGGTGAAATTTATAACTATCAATCATTTTATCCTGAGTTAAAAAGTAAAGGAATCGCATTAAAATCGGGTTCAGATACCGAAGTTTTACTCAAACTTTATGAACTCTACGGTATGGAAATGTTAGATCGATTGAACGGTATGTTTGCTTTTGCGATTTGGGATACTCTTGAAAGGAAGCTCACGCTATGTCGTGACCGTATGGGTGTAAAACCTTTGTATTACTGTATTTATAAAAGCACCTTATACTTTGCCTCTGAACAAAAAGCACTTTTTGCTGCCGGAGTTCCTATTGGAATCTCGGAAAACGGGATGGAAGAATATATCTTTAACCGATTTAATGCAGGAGAAGAAACCTTGTTTAATCATGTGAAAAAATTACTTCCTGGACATCATATGGTCATTGATGAAGATGGCAAGACCAAAACGACTCGATGGTGGAATTTAAAAGAGCAAATACAAAATCATTCCAAGATAGTAGACCAAAAAAAATGGTTTGAGGAAACCTTCTTTGAATCGGTTCGACTTCGAATGGTAAGTGATGTGCCTGTTGGTGTTTTATTGAGTGGCGGATTAGATTCTTGTTCCATTTTATCGGCTTTATACCATCAAAATTTTAAGAATATTGAAACCTTCAATATTAGTTTTTCTGAAGAAGAACACAATGAATATGGATTGGCAAAAAATATCAGTGATGAGTATGGTTATAATTTCAATCATACCAAATTAGAAAACGAAAGTTTGTATCAAAACGTAATCGATTCATCTTATTTTCAAGATGAACCAATAATGCATCTAAACGAGCCACATCTTTTGGCTATTGCCAAATTAGCGAAGCCAAAAGTAAAAGTACTGCTATCGGGTGAAGGTGCCGATGAATTAATGGGTGGCTATGTTCGATACAAAGCATTAAAAAATCCATCGTTATTAAAAGTTATTTCTCAAATCAGTTCATTCACCTTATTCAACAAAAAGCCGAGATACGATAAGTTATTTCGCTATTCAAAGATTAACAACAATCCTGATTTGGTAATTTTCAATGGTTCTAATGTCTATCCTGAAGATATCAATAAACTTTATGGAACTAAACTTAAACCAATAAATGAATACCGATACCAAATATTAAAAGAAGCTAAAGAACTGTATCCTAAAAACTTGCAACGACAAGCTTTATATTTTGATCAGCATACTTATATGTGTTCGTTATTAGATCGAAATGATCGTTGTACTATGGGAACTTCTATTGAATGCCGTGAACCATTTTTAGACCAACGCTTAATTGCAGGTTTAGGAACATTAAAGGATGATTGGTTGTTTACTGGAAAAAAGGGAAATTTATTCTTAAAAATACAATGGAGAATAGATTGCCCAAAGAGATAATCGAATT
>CANHWG010000042.1 GCA_947464335.1 Flavobacteriaceae bacterium | reverse complement strand
GAAAAAAAGACCATAAACGTATGTGTCAAGAGAAAATAATAGTTTGATTATTGTTTTGTTTGATTTTGACAGATCGAAAAATCCCGACTACGAGTCGGGATTTTTTATTTATTACTCTATATGAAATTAGTTATTTTAAACTACCAACCATATCCTCAGGTTTTACCCAAGCATCAAAATCTTCTGGGGAAACGTAACCTAGTCTAACGGCTTCTTCTTTTAATGTTGTTCCGTTTTTATGAGCAGTTTGTGCAATCTCGGCTGATTTGTAATATCCAATTTTGGTATTTAGTGCAGTAACCAGCATTAATGAATTGTCAACTAATTCTTGGATTCGAGTATAATTGGGTTCGATACCGCTAGCACAATGCTCTTCAAAAGATATGCAAGCATCACCTAGCAAACGAGCCGATTGTAAAAAGTTAGCCGCCATAACAGGTTTGAATACATTCAATTCATAATGACCTTGCATTCCCCCAACTGAGATTGCCACATCATTCCCCATAACTTGGGCACAAACCATAGTCAATGCTTCGCATTGTGTTGGATTCACTTTACCAGGCATTATGGAAGAACCTGGCTCATTTTCTGGAATAAGGATTTCACCAATTCCAGATCGTGGACCTGAAGCCAACATTCTGATATCATTGGCGATTTTATTTAAAGAAACCGCTAATTGTTTTAAGGCACCATGCGCTTCAACAATAGCATCATGTGAAGCTAAGGCTTCAAATTTATTGGGAGCTGTTACAAAAGGATGACCAGTAAATTGGGCAATATATTCAGCTACTTTTACATCATAACCAGCAGGTGTATTTAATCCAGTTCCAACAGCCGTTCCGCCAAGGGCAACTTCTGATAAATGAGACAAAGTATTTTTTAATGCTTTAATACCATAATTTAGTTGCGCTACATAACCCGAAATTTCTTGACCTAACGTTAATGGAGTCGCATCCATTAGGTGTGTTCTTCCAATTTTTACAACGTTCATGAATTCCTTAGATTTTGCGTCTAATGTATCACGAAGTTTTTCAATACCCGGAATGGTAGTTTCTACAACTGCTTTGTAACAAGCAATGTGCATTCCGGTAGGAAAGGTATCGTTTGATGATTGTGATTTGTTTACATCATCATTGGCTTTAACCAATTGTTCGCCTTCTCCAATTTTAAAACCTGCCAAGACTTGAGCACGATTCGCAATGACTTCATTAACATTCATATTACTTTGTGTACCAGAACCGGTTTGCCAGATTACTAATGGAAATTCATCTGCTAATTTTCCGGCTAGGATTTCGTCGCAAACGGCGGCTATTGCATCACGTTTTTCGGTTGAAAGTGCACCTAAATCACAATTGGCATAAGCGGCTGCTTTTTTGAGATAGGCAAAACCTTCTATAATTTCTTTGGGCATTGAGGCAGAGGGACCAATTTTAAAGTTGTTTCTTGATCGTTCTGTTTGTGCTCCCCAATATTTGTGGGCTGGGACTTTAACTTCACCCATTGTATCCTTTTCTATTCTGTATTCCATTTTTATTGATTATGTTATTAATAAAGTAGTTTTTGTTTTAGCCCCGATGGGAGTGAAAATCCTTTTTATTGCTTTAACGAAAAGCCCTTCGACTGCGCTCAGGGTGACAAAGCAATAAAAAGATTGAAACATACAGCGGGGAATAGCTCCTAAAAGGCAACGCAAAATTAGTGATAAAAAGTATTTAATAAAAATTGATTTTGTTTTTTGGATAGGAGAATTATTCGAGTTACATTTGCGTATAATTCAAAAAATTCCGGAAAACATGTTTGAATTTCAACAGTATTTAGGTTTCTTAGCTTTCTTGACCATTTTAACGATTGGTTTTTGGTTGATGATGTTTTTAATTACTTTCCTTGTTCCTTATTGGATCTTTGGAGGTGTTAGAGAATTATTGCAAGAAAGAAAGGCAAAAAGAGACGCAGAACAAACAGCTTAAATTTAAACTTTTTGTTTACAAAAAAGCCCCCGATTTTCGGGGGCTTTTTTAGTTTTATTAACCTTGGAAATCTCCACCACCATCATCTTGTAGTGACTTTCTTGGTTTTTCTCGTTCATTCTTTTGAATATTAAATCGATAGGTAAACGAAAGATTTATTTGTCTCACTCTCCACTGCATTTCACCATACGATTCTACTAAACCTGGAATATAGGTTTCCATAATTCTTTTTCTAGAATTAAAAACATCACTAACATTTAAAGCTACGGTTCCTTTGTCTTTTAAAATATCTTTGCTAAATCCTAAATTCATAGCAAAAATTCCAAGACTTCTTCCTTGCGCATTTCTTTGCGATCCGTTGTAAGTAGCATTAGTTTGCCAATCAATTTTGTAGGGCAAAGTGATTTTAGATGTTAAACGGGTAAACCATGAAGTGGCACTATTATCAAAACTTTGAGTAACTGGATTCCCATTAAAATCGATGTAATTAAAATCGCCATCCGTTTCAACATAGAAAAAATTAAAGTTACTATTTAGTTTCCACCATTTGTAGGGAGAATAATTTAAAGTAAACTCAAAACCTGATCTATACTCGGTCGCTAAGTTAATAGGAGAACTTAAAATAATCGGCACGCCATTTTGAAATTCACCACTTTCTCTTCTAACAAATTGAATAGCACCAGTCGTTTTATTTCCGTAAAGCGAAGTGCTGAGAGTTAGCTTATCCCATTTTTTTAGATATCCCAAATCGATTGCATCGGTGAACGACGGATTTAAATCGGGATTACCTACAAATATATTTACGTTACTGGATAAGTTGTTAAACGGATTTAACTGTCTACCTCTTGGTCGTTGTATTCTTTTACTATAGCTTATAGAAGCACTTGTTTGATCACCAAACTCATAGGTTAAAAAGGCAGTTGGAAATAAATTGTTATATCGTTTATTATTGAAATCATTAGTAGCTAATTGATTGACTTCAATATTAGAATCTTCCCAACGTGTTCCGAAAAGGAATGAAAACTTTTTCACCTTAAAACCATAGTTTACATATAAAGCATTAACTTTTTCTTTGTATTCTAAGATATTCGTAAATTGAGGAAAAGGAATAGCGTTTTGAATAACACTAAAATCGGATGTAATGGTTAAAAAGTCACCACGATATCCAGCTTCAAATTGACTTCCTTTTGCTAAGGGTAAAACATAATCAGTTTGAATTAAGTTTCTACTTTGATCCTGATTGTTGGTTGTTTCATCTAAAGTTTCTATAGGCGTATTGGTAGCAGTATCTGAAATTAAAGCAGTATTCCTATCAATATTCGCAGAAAAAGACCCATCAATTGTTAACTTATGTCCTTCTTTTTTAAAGTTTTTCGTAAAGTTTGTTGTGTATTCTATATTCTTACTATTACTCTCTTCTCTGTTAATACGATTTCTAACATAATCAAAATTAAAATTTTGGTCATAATAATTTTGAAATACGTTATCTGTATTATCGCCAACACTTCTTCTGAAATTCACAATGTTGGTCCACGTAAGGGTTTTGTCAAGAAACCAATCCATACCAAAATTTCCGTTATAGGCCTTGCTAAGTCTGTCGTTGGTTCTGGTTTCATTCATGAAATCTCTAGTAGAATTGTCATCATTCAAGTATCTTGAATTTACAAGTGCATTACCTGGATTATTTCGATCAGCATATCCTTGAGTAGTGAAAAGATTAAACTCTTTAGTTTTATAGTTCAAAGTACCGTTTAAACTATTGTTTTTAGGGTCACCAACATTTCCGATGAAGGTACCATTCATACCTTGATTTTTTCCTTTTTTAAGAATTATATTGATTATTCCGCCGCCGCCTTCTGCTTCATAACGAGCTGATGGATTAGTTATAACTTCTACTTTATCAATCGCGTCGGCAGGAATTAGTCGCAATGCTTCAGAAACACTAATGGCATTGGATGGTTTTCCATCAATTAAAACTCTAACATTTTCGTTCCCTCGCAAAGCAATGTTTCCTTCAACGTCAACCGTTACAGATGGAATATTATCGAGTACATCACTCACCGTTCCGCCTTTTACCATTAAATCTTTACCAACGTTATATACTTTTTTGTCTAGTTTTATTTCAACCGTAGTTTTTTCGGCGCGAACAACCACTTCATTTAATTGTGTGAAATCTTCTTCAAGACTTATTTTTCCCAGATTTGAGTTGGATGTTACTTGTTTCTGAGTAAGTTTGAATGATTTAAATGATATAAATTCAAATATAATATCATAAGTTCCGGCAGTAGCTTCTACAGAAAAATTCCCTTTATTATCGGTAATTCCACCATAAACCGATTTAGGATTCGAAGTGTTTTTTAAAGTAATCGTTGCGTATTCTAAGGGTTTATTACTTGTCTTTTCAACAATGTTACCCGTAATAATAAATTTTGAGGGTGAATTTTTTTGTTGACCAAAACTCAACGATGTAATAATTATAAAGAGGTACGTGGTAATTTGGGTTATGTTTTTCATATTTGTATATACAAATTATTTTTTGCAAAGGTAAAAAGTTTGAATGCTATTTATATCCCAATTGAATGTTAAATAAAAGTCTTTAATTTTTCAATTTCTCTTCCAATTATTGCTTCATCTCCTTTAATAACAATTGGTCTTTCAATCAAAATAGAATGCTTGGACAATGTATTAATTATTTCTTGATCTGTTAGTGATTTGTTTTTATAATTTTCTTTCCAGATAGTTTCTTTTTGTCGCACTAAGTCGATTGGATTGCTATTTAGTTTTTTAACTAATTCTTTCAAGTCTTTTTCAGATAATGGGTTATCTATATAGTTAATAATTTGAAAAGGAATATTCAACTGAGTATAAAAAGCCAAGCAATTTCTTGATTTTCCGCATCTGGGATTATGAAGTATTTGTAACATATTTTTTTTACAAAGTACTATATTTTAGTTTGAAATACGTTAATTTAGGCGAAATAAATTGATACCATATGTTTTTAGAGAATACCGTCAAGTCTCCCAATCTTCCTCTTAAATATTTATTGGGGTTTTTTATTATTGCTTTATTTTATGTCATAGGTCAAATTCCTTTAGGTATTGGTTTGGTTCTGAAATCATTTGGTTCAGGAAAACCTATGCCTGTCAATGAAGCTGAAATAATGAAATATTTTAGTCCAAATACTACCTTGTTTTTAATGTTGTTATTTTTTGTATTTACTCTGTTGGGGTTAATTTTAGTAGTGAAACATCTTCATAAATTAAGATTTATTGATATTATCACTACAAGAGAAAAAGTCGATTGGAAAAGAATTTTTTTTGCCTTTAGCACATGGGGATTATTTACTTTGTGCTCAACTACTATCTTTTATTTTATTAGTCCAGAAAGTTTTGTTTTCAATTTTAAACCTATTCCGTTTTTAATATTGTTTATCATAGCAATAATAATGTTACCGATTCAAACGAGTACCGAAGAGTTTATTTTTAGGGGTTATTTAATGCAAGGGTTTGGAATTTTAGCAAAAAACAGATGGGTACCTTTACTGATTACCTCTGCAGCTTTTGGGTTAATGCATATTATGAATCCCGAAGTTGAAAAAATGGGTTATATAATTATGGTATACTATATTGGAACAGGTTTGTTTCTTGGAATCATTACTTTAATGGATGAAGGAATGGAATTGGCTTTAGGTTTTCATGCTGCCAATAATATTTTTACGGCTTTACTCGTAACTGCTGAATGGTCGGCACTTCAAACAGAATCTGTTTTTAAAGATGTTTCTGAACCGTCAGCTGGATTTGAAATTTTGGTACCTGTTTTTATTATTTTTCCGCTCTTATTATTTATCTTTAGTAAAAAATACAAATGGTCTAATTGGAAAGAAAAGCTTACGGGTTCAATAGACTAAAAGAATTAAAAAACAACCCAAAAAATCAAAAATTATGAGTAGTCCTACTTATCAAAATGTACATAATCAATTTAAATTGAACGGTTTTCATTTAAACAGTGAGGATTTGTGTAGAGTAGCTTACAGTTTTATTAAAGAAGGAGATGATTTTGAAAAACCCGTAGGCGATTTTCTTTTAGATTGGTTTGATAGTAAAAGTTATATCGAAATGGAAACTTCTGGAACGACTGGAGCTCCAAAAACAATTTCGGTAAGCAAACAAGCTATGGTTGATTCAGCATTGGCAACTGGAGATTTTTTTGATTTACAATCAGGTAATAAAGCATTACAATGTTTACCGGTTAAATATGTCGCTGGAAAAATGATGTTAGTTCGCGCTATGATTTTAGGATTTGATTTAGAATTTGTGGCTCCCAGTTCTAATCCGCTTGAAAATACTGATTTTGATTTTGATTTTGTAGCTATGGTTCCACTACAAGCTCAAAATTCTATAACACAACTAAAGAAAGTAAAAAAAATGATAGTAGGTGGTGCCGCAGTTAGCAATAGATTAGAAAAACAACTTCTAAAATTGCCAACCGAAGTATACGAAACTTATGGCATGACTGAAACCATCACGCACATTGCCGCCAGAAAATTAGGAGAAAAAGCATTTACAGTTTTGCCAAACGTGACTATTTCGTATGATGATAGAAATTGTTTGATTATTCATGCGCCGAGAATTTCGCCAGAAGTTATTATCACCAATGATATTGTAGAATTGGTTAATGAGAATCAATTTATTTTTATTGGTAGAATCGATAATGTAATTAATAGCGGTGGAATTAAATTAATTCCGGAGCAAATTGAAGAAAAGCTAGCTGCAAAGATAAATCAACGATTTTTTATAGCTTCTAAGCCAGATAATGAATTGGGCGAAAAAGTGCTATTGGTTATAGAAGGCGACAAACAAGAATTTGACGATTCACTTTATGATGGTTTAGATAAATATGAAAAACCTAAAGAGTTGTTGTTTGTTACAAAATTCAAAGAAACAGCAAGTGGTAAAATTTTAAGGAAAGAAACATTAGAATAAAAAAAACGTCTCGATAGTATTCGGGACGTTTTTTTGATTTAAAGCAAACAACATTATTTTTCCATTTTGAAATAATAATCAGCCGAATGTTTTCCGCTACCGTAGAGGGTATAAAAAATACTTGCCGCCAATGTCACTAATGCAATAATCAAATTAGTAACGTTCATTTCTCCAATGAAATTTAGTAAAACTGCACCTAATAAAATGGGTAACTGAGCAACCAACGCCCAACGAGTTAACAATCCAAAAACAATCATAATTCCTCCCATCAAGTGAGCTGCAGCAATATAATGAAAGGTTAACATGCCTCCCATAAAATTAGTGACTGGAGCAATAAGGTCTTCAAAATCCCTACTGTTGCTTATAAAAAATGCTCCTTTATAAATCAGAAATAATCCTAATACAATTCTACCAGCATCAAACCAAAATGTAGAATGAGCATTCGCCCACTTGTTCAAACCTTTTACTGAAGTTTCCATAATAACAAAGTTTAAAATCAATCTAAGTTACTAATTTTTAAGTAGATACATTTATGTAAATTGAAAAAGTTATGAACTTTTTAATTCGTTTTGATAAAAAAATCAGCAGTTAAGACTTGAACTTCCTCGAGTGAATTGATTTTTATTTTTGATTTTGTCCAGTTTAATGATGGTGTAATACGAATTTTTTTATCGTTTATTTTTAGATCAACTGGCATGGCAAATTCAGATTCGTCGGCTATCCAACGGAATTGTAGCATTCCTTTTTTTATTCTTAATTCAAGATTTGGAATGTTAGTATGTCTGAGATATTGATTAAAAACTGTAGTCAAATTTAAACCGCTTTCTTTATTGAAAAATGCGACAACCGTTTCGGTATCAATTATTTTATGACGGTAATTTTCTGAGTATTTCAGGAGTATTTTCCACCATTTATCATCATCATTTATAATATGTCTGACGGTGTTTAAAAATAACGCACCTTTATCATACATATCTCCAGAACCTTCTTTATTTACACCATATGGACCGATAATTGGCTTGTCATTATCGACATTATCCTTTAATCCGTTAATGTATTTCTGTCCTTTATCATAACCATATTGGCATTCTACAAAAACAGCTTCACTATAGGTAGTAAACCCTTCATGAATCCACATGTCTGCTATATCAATAGCGCTAATACTATTTCCAAACCATTCGTGACCAGTTTCATGAATAATAATATAATCAAACTGCATCCCAATTCCAGTGCGAGAACGATCAGTTCCTAAATATCCTTTTAAATACTTATTTCCATAAGCTACAGCACTTTGATGTTCCATACCTAGATAAGGAGTTTCTACTAATTTATAGCCGTCATTTGCAAACGGATAGGTTCCAAATTTACTTTGAAAACAATCCATCATTGGTTTTACATCTTCAAAATGTTTTCTCGCTTTTGCTTCGTTTTGTCTTAAAACAAAGTAGTCTAATTCTAATCCTTTATAGGTATCGTGAATGTTAACATAATCACCAATATTGACCGTAATCGAATAGGTATTTATCGGATTCTTTACTTCCCAATCCCAACGGGTATAACCGTTTTTTAAATCTTCGCTTCCCATAAATCTTCCGTTAGAAACATTCATTAAGCCATTAGGAACGGCTACTTTTATTATGGCGCCAAAGTCGGGTTCGTCACTTTGAGAATCTTTTACGGGGTACCAACAGCTTGCTCCAAAACCCTGACAAGCCACGCCAACCCAATCATTCCCATTACTATCTTTGGTAAATACAAATCCTCCATCCCAAGGAGCATTTCTTGCAATTACAGGTTTACCCGAGTAATAAAAGCGAATGCTTTCTTCTGATTTTGAGGTGAGTTCGGTAGGAAAGTCAATAAAAACGGCATTAAATTCTCTTTTGTATTGTAATTTTTTAGAGTTGAAAAGAATACTGTCAATTTGCATAGTATCGAATAAATCCAATTGAATTTTTGACGTATTGTCAATGACTCTAAACGTAATTTTGTTGAATCCCACAATTGATTTTTCAGATGGATTGATTTTGATATTTAAATCATAACGCAACACATCAAAACAAGTTCGTTCAAAACGCAATCCGCCTTGTAGTGTATCTTTTCGTGTAGTTTTTTCTTGAGCAGAAAGAAAATGGAAACTAATAATTAGTAAAGTGACAAGATATTTTTTCATAAAAAATTAAGAAGAATATTTTGAAAAGTATGTTAAAATCTGATTTTACTCCTTCAGTATAAGTTTCAAATTCGCTATCCAAAAGATTTCTGACTTGTAAAATTGCAATGCTGTTGGAACCACTTTATCACTCGTGTCTCTTGGAGATTTTTTGATTAAACGAGCAGTTGAACCTGAGAAATTCATAGTATGTTTTTTATCTAAATCGGTTGCTTCTGTAGTGAATTTAATAATTTTATTTTCTACTTTCCAAGTTCCTTTTCCGTAATTATATTTATCGTGCTCTCCTCTAATGTCTATAAGTTTTTGAAAACTGGTAAATTGAAATGTATTATCAGTATTTAAATGAAGTGTATAATCAAGTATGCTTCCATCTTTCCCATCTATATGTAAAAAATAGTTTCCCGAATAATCTTCGGTTTGAGCAGAGAGATTAAAACAAAGAACAGTAAAGATTAATAAAACGATGCTTTTCATATATTTAAAATAACTAAATTTTAGTTTCTTCTCTTTTCCTTTAAATAAAAGACGGAAGGACAAATAAAGTGAAGGTCTGAATATTAAAAACGGAACACTGAGCACTAATTATTACACCTGTATCACACCCAAATTAAACTTTTTTTCAATAGGCGAGTGGTTAGCCGCTTCAATTCCCATCGAAATCCAGGTGCGCGTTTCTAACGGGTCAATAATGGCATCGGTCCACAAACGTGCAGCAGCATAATAAGGCGATACTTGTGCATCGTAACGCGCTTTGATTTTATCAAACAATTCTTGTTCTACTTTTTCGTCTACGGTTTCGCCTTTGGCTTTTAACGATGACGCTTCTATTTGAGCCAATACTTTGGCAGCTTGTGTGCCACCCATAACAGCTAATTCAGCACTTGGCCAAGCAAATATCAACCTTGGATCATACGCTTTGCCACACATAGCGTAGTTTCCGGCACCGTAGGAGTTTCCGACAACAACAGTAAATTTGGGCACCACCGAATTAGAAACCGCATTCACCATTTTGGCACCATCTTTAATGATTCCGCCATGTTCTGATTTGCTTCCAACCATAAATCCAGTAACATCTTGCACAAAAACTAACGGAATTTTCTTTTGGTTGCAATTGGCTATAAATCGAGTTGCCTTATCAGCAGAATCCGAATAAATCACACCACCAAATTGGATTTCGCCTTTCTTGGTTTTTGAAACAATTCGCTGATTAGCCACAATTCCGACAGCCCAACCGTCAATACGGGCGTAACAAGTAATGATTGATTTTCCGTAATCAGGTTTGTACATATCCATTTCAGAATTATCAACCAATCGTTTGATAATTTCAATCATATCATATTGATCGCTTCTTGATTTTGGAAGAATACCGTAAATAGCTGCCTCTTCTAAAGCTGGTTTTTGAGAAGCTTCTCTATTAAAACCTGCTTTTTCATAATCGCCAATTTTACCTACTATACTTTTAATTCTATCTAAAGCGTCTTTATCATCTTTGGCTTTATAGTCGGTAACACCCGAAACTTCACAGTGAGTCGTTGCACCGCCCAGGGTTTCGTTATCAATGTTTTCACCAATGGCTGCTTTTACCAAATAGCTTCCCGCCAAGAAAATACTTCCCGTTTTATCTACAATCATGGCTTCATCACTCATAATTGGAAGATAAGCACCACCAGCCACACAGCTTCCCATTACGGCAGCAATTTGGGTAATTCCCATACTGCTCATGATGGCATTGTTACGGAATATACGTCCGAAGTGTTCTTTATCGGGGAAAATTTCATCTTGCATGGGTAAATAGACTCCGGCAGAATCTACCAAATAAATTATGGGTAATCGGTTCTCCATGGCAATTTCTTGTGCCCGAAGGTTCTTTTTTCCGGTAATCGGAAACCAAGCACCAGCTTTAACAGTAGCATCATTGGCAACCACTATACAATGCTTTCCTTTAATATACCCCATTTTTACTACAACACCACCCGATGGACAGCCGCCATGTTCTGCATACATACCATCGCCAACAAAAGCACCAATTTCAATACTTTTGGCTTTAGGATCTAATAGGTAATCTATGCGTTCACGAGCGGTCATTTTACCTTCGGCATGTAATTTTTCGATACGTTTTTCGCCACCACCTAATTTTACTTTGGCAAAGCGTTGTTTTAAATCGGTTAGTAAAAGTTTGTTGTGATCTTCGTTTTTGTTGAAGTTGATATCCATGGTTATAATTTGAGCTTACTTTTAGATGCTTTAAATTGCGTGCTAAAATACGAAAACGATTTCAATAAGATAATTTCATCTGTTTTGAAAATGTAATTTCAACAAAAAAGACATATTTTTGACGAGTTAATATTCACTTAACATTAGAAAAATACTTTTGTACCAAAATAAATAGCAATGACTCTTAATAATATTTTCCAGTTTTTAGTTCCTAAAGATAAAAAGTTCTTTCCCTTATTTGAGCAAGCCTCTGTTAATTTAATTATTTTGGCGGAAACGCTTCATGAAGCAGTAAATGCACAAAAAAATGAACGGGAAGAATATTTCAGAAAAATAGAAGAGCTTGAAGCAGAAATAGAAGAAATTACCCACAAAACACACTTAGAATTAAGTCGTAATTTCATTACGCCTTTTGATAGAGAAGATATTCATTCGCTGATAAAAGCGATTGATAACGTTGCCGATAATATGCATGGTGCTGCCAGTAGAATGCGTTTGTATCAGGTGGAGAAAATCACTAAATCTATTCGTAAGTTAACAGAAATTAATTTAGAAGCTTGTCAATTAATTGGTCTTGGAATCAAAGAATTGAAAGTGATGAATCACAGAGCCATTAAGGATACGTGTAAAAAAATTAATAAATTGGAAAGTAAAGCTGATTCCGTATTTGATAAAGCTGTTGCAGATATTTTTGAAAATGAAGTAGATGCTAAAAATGTAATCAAGTATAAAGAAGTCCTTTCTGCTCTTGAAATGGCTTCTGATAAATGTAAAAGTGTTTCCAATGTTATGGAACAAATATCAGTTAAACACTCATAAACTAGTGGTCAGTTTACAGTGGTAAGTTGGCAGTTTAAATGACACTACTGAACACTAAATTCTGAACACTGAACACGAATCCATATGACATTACTAATTGTAATTATTATTTTAGCCTTAATCTTCGATTACATTAATGGTTTTCATGATGCAGCAAACTCTATTGCTACTATAGTTGCAACGAAAGTATTAACTCCTTTTCAAGCGGTTTTTTGGGCTGCTTTTTTCAATTTTTTGGCCTATTGGGTATTCGGATTTGGTGTTGCCGATACGGTTGCAAAAACCGCTAAAACGGATAGTATTAATCTAACTGTAATTCTCGCTGGAGTAATTGCAGCCATTGTGTGGAATTTGATTACCTGGTGGAAAGGAATTCCATCATCATCATCGCATACCTTAATTGGTGGTTTTGCTGGTGCTGCATTAGCTCATGCGATTTCACTTCACGGTTTTTCTGATTATACTGTTATTCAAGATGGAGTAGAAGTAACCAAACATTGGTATACTATTGTAAATTGGTATAAACCAGGTGAGGATGGAGGATTGCCTTCTGGAGTATCAGTAATTATAGCTTTTATTGTTTTAGCTCCATTGATTGGAATGATAATTTCCTATTTTATATCGCTCTGGTTGATGTATTCTTCTAGAAAAAGTATTTATCCAAAAATATTCACCGTTTGTTTGATGTTATTGGTGTTATTGTTTTTATCATCGGTTTTGGTTGGGTATGATGACATCAAAAAACCAAGATTTGAAAGTCAATTTTGGAGTGTTATTACCGAGCAGCATAATATTAAATGGTTTTTGGTTGCAGTAATTTTTTATAGTATAGCGATATTCAATTTGGTATTCAGTAGTTTGCCAACTTCAAAAGCGGAGAAAGTTTTAAAAAAAATGCAGTTGTTATCTTCTGCAGCTTTTAGTTTAGGTCATGGTGGAAATGATTCTCAAAAAGTAATGGGAATTATTGCTGCGGCTGTTGCTGTATACTTAAATAGTAATCCAAATGTAGACATGACTATTGGTTGGCTTTCATTAGATGTAGATATAGAAAAGGGTACAATGCCAGGTTGGATTCCGTTAACGTGTTATACCGTTATCGCTCTAGGTACATTGAGTGGTGGTTGGAAAATCGTGAAAACAATGGGATCCAAAATCACTAAAGTTAATGCGTTTGAAGGTGTAGTTGCTGAATCAGCTGGTGCCTTAACATTATTTATCACAGAGCATTTTAAAATTCCCGTATCAACCACACATACAATCACGGGTTCTATTATTGGAGTAGGTGTAACCAAAAGAGTTTCAGCAGTTCGTTGGGGCGTGACTGTTAAGCTATTATGGGCTTGGGTATTGACAATTCCAGTATCGGCAATTCTTGCCGCCTTAGTATATTATACATTAAAGTTGTTCCTATAAATTATTTTCTAGAAATTCAACGTTTTTGTTACTAATTTTTTTTATATAAAAAAAAACTTCCTTTTTTTTAATCCCTTTATTATTGGTACTTCACAAGTTTTCAATGTTAAGTTTTTGTTTTAAATGAAAACTTAACATTGGCGGATGGGTATATATCGTATTTTTGTTTACATAAAATTTACATTGAATTAACATTAAGTTTAAAAACAACATTAATACTATGAATGATAAAGACACAACAATAAAGGAAGAATCAGCAAATAATGAAGAGAAAGTTCAGCCAATTACGGTGACAAAACCGGATGAAAAAACAACGCGAACAAGAACAACTGTTGTAAAAGCATCCATTAAAAAAACACCAACTCCAAGAACAGCAAGAACTACAATACCAGTAGTAAATAAGGAAGTTAAACCGGAAGCAATTGTAGCTAAACCTACTCCTTCCATTGAAGAAAATGTAGAAACTATGAAAGATTCCGACAAAGAGAAAGCTAAAAAAGCAAAATCTAAAGAAAAAGAGAAAAAGGAAAAAGCTAAGAAGAAGGAAAAGGCAAAAAAAGAAAAGCAGAAAGCTAAAGACAAGGAAAAAAAGAAGAAGGCAAAAGCTAAAGAGAAAGCTAAAAAGGCAAAAGCTAAGAAGGCAAAAGCCAAGTCTAAAAAGAAAAAATAGTTTTGAATTTATAGAACCGATAGTTATACTGTCGGTTTTTTTTAAGTCAATAAATTTTTAATTTCAAATCATTTAATTCTATAAAATACAAAAGTCGATCTGGAGCGATCGACTAGTGCGGTGAGGTGTAACTTCCTTTCAGAATCCTCGTTGCAAATATACAGTGTTATTTTGATTTTGAATTATTTATTGGATTCTTTTACCAATCTTTTTAAAATGGCCCATTGTTTCAAGGCATCACGAGCATCAACAGCTGGGTAACCAAGAACTACTTTTCCTGCTTCTACATCGGCAGCAACACCTGAACCTGCTCCAACCATAGCACGATCACCAATAGTTATGTGGTCTTTTATAGAAGCGCTTCCACCAATCATTACTCCGTTTCCTAAAGTTACCGAACCCGCTAAACCTGAATTTCCTGCCATAATGCAAAATTTTCCTAGTTTAGAATTGTGCCCAATTTGTACCAAATTATCAATTTTACATCCATCACCAAGAACGGTTGAGCTAAATTTACCTCTATCAACAGTTGAGTTAGCTCCAATTTCTACACCGTTTCCAATAATTACGTTTCCAATTTGTGGAATCTTTACCAAGCCTTTTTCAGGACAAGGTCTAAAACCAAAGCCATCAGCTCCAATGGTACAATTAGGATGTAAAATACAATGTGCTCCTATATGACAGCGTTCTCTGATTACTGCTCCAGACCAAATCACGGTATTTTTCCCAATGCTACATTCATCTAAAATAGTAACATTCGGGTAAATGGTTACATTTTCTCCAATAGTTACATTCGGCCCAATATAACTTCCAGCACCAACTCGGGTTCCGTTGCCAATACTTGCTGATTTGTCAATTATAGCTGTAGGATGAATAGCTACTTCAAAAACAGGAGGAGCAGGAGCAAATAGTTCCAGTACTTGTGACATCGCCAAATCGGCATTTTTTACCTTTATAAAAGCACGGTTTTCTCCTGGCTCAATCGAAATATCCTGATTGACTACTGCCACACACGCTTTTGAAGTTGCCCAAAATTTTTCGTACTTTTTACTTCCAATAAAAGAAATCTCAGTTTCTGTTGCGGCTTCTAATTGTTCTGGAGCTGTAATTTTACAAGTTGTATTGCCGATAATTTCACCTTGTAAAATATCGTTTATTTCTTTAATAGAGAAAGAATTCATAGTGATTAGGTTAGTGTAATAAAACCCAAATAAAAGGATTTGAATTTGAAAATCCTATACTATTTACTAAAAAATGCCATCTGCAACTGCCAACCGACTACTCTTCCTTTTGTCCCATCATCATTAAATAGGCTTTCAAAAATTTATCGATATTACCATTCATAACACCATCAACATCGCTAGTTTCAAATCCGGTTCTAACGTCTTTTACCAATTTATAAGGTTGCATTACATAATTCCGAATTTGTGAACCCCATTCAATTTTCATTTTCCCCGCTTCTATATCGGCGCGTTGTGCCTGCTGTTTTTTGAGTTCAATTTCATACAATTGAGAACGAAGCATTTGCATGGCTCGTTGACGGTTGTCTTGTTGCGAACGGGTTTCCGAACACTGAATTTGAATCCCAGTTGGTTTATGAACCAATTGTACTTTGGTTTCTACTTTATTCACATTTTGTCCACCGGCGCCACTCGAACGTGAAGTCGTAATTTCAATATCAGCCGGATTAATATCAATCTCAATACTGTCATCAACCAACGGATACACATAAACCGAGGCAAAAGAGGTATGACGTTTGGCATTACTATCAAAAGGAGAAATACGCACTAATCTGTGCACACCGTTTTCGCCTTTTAAATAGCCAAATGAGTATTCGCCTTCAAACTCGAGCGTTACCGTCTTTATTCCGGCTACATCACCTTCCTGAAAGTTCAATTCTTTAATTTTATATCCTTCTTTTTCGCCCCACATCATATACATTCGCATTAGCATCGACGCCCAATCGCAACTTTCCGTTCCACCAGCACCAGCGGTTATTTGAACAACGGCACTCAATTTATCACCTTCATCAGAAAGCATATTTCGGAACTCCAGATTTTCAATGTGGGTGTTGGTCAATTCAAAGTGCGCATCGAGTTCTTCCTCGGTAGCATCTCCATCTTTGAAAAATTCGTAAATTATTTGAAGTTCCTCGGCCATAGCATTGCCTTTTTCAAAATCTTCGACCCATTTTTTCTTGGATCGTAAATTTTGAACAATAAGTTCGGCTTCCTTTGGATTGTTCCAAAAGTTGGGAGCAAACGTTTTTTCCTCTTCGTTGGTAATTTCTATAAGCTTGGCATCAATGTCAAAGATACCTCCTCAACGCACCAAGGCGCTCTACAATACCTTTAATTTGTTCGGTATTTGTCATAAATTAATGTAGTTTTGTGTTTTTATAATCAGGAGCTATTCCCGCTATTCGTTTCAATCTTTTTATTTTTTTGTCACCCTGAGCGCAGTCGAAGGGCTTTTCGTTAAAAAAATAAAAAGGATTTCCACTACTATCGGGGCTAGGAATTCAGCACAAAAATAGACTATTATTCTTTATATGGAAATAAATTTAATCAGCGATACGGTTACCAAACCAACTCCCGAAATGCTTCAAGCGATGTTTAATGCCAAAGTAGGTGATGATGTCTTCAAACAAGACCCAACCGTTAATGCTTTCGAAAAAATGGTAGCCGATTTATTCGGAATGGAAGCCGCGCTATTTTTTCCTACTGGAACTATGGCCAATCAAACAGCAATTAAGTTAAACACCAATCCGGGCGATCAAATTATTTGCGATAAATGGTCGCATATTCATTTGTATGAATCGGGTGGCGCTTCTGCTAATAGTGGTGTGAACTTTAACTTGTTGGATGGTAATCGAGGTATGATAACTGCTGAGCAAGTGAACGAAGGTATCAATGATCCCGAATTTTATCATACACCAATGTCAAAAATGGTGGGTATCGAAAATACAACTAATAAAGGTGGCGGCGCTTGTTACGATATTTCAGAACTGCAAAAAATAAAACAAGTTTGTGTCGACCATAATTTGAAATATCATTTAGACGGAGCTCGTTTGTGGAATGCCATGATTGCTAAAAAACAGCAACCAAAACAATTCGGGCAATTATTCGATACTATTTCAGTTTGTTTTTCAAAAGGTTTGGGATGTCCAATAGGTTCTGTTTTACTCTCAGATGCCATAACGATGCACAAAGCGTTGCGTATCCGAAAAATATTTGGCGGCAATTTGCGTCAATCAGGTTATTTGGCGGCAGCCGGAATTTATGCGATGCAAAACAATATCAATAGGTTAGAAGAAGACCATCGAAGAGCAAAAGAATTAGGAAGTCAATTAAAGCAATGTTCTTGGGTGGCAGTAGTTGAACCTGTCGAAACGAATATTGTTGTCTTTTCTGCTCAGCCACACATTAAAGACCAACTCGTAATAGAAAAGTTAAAACAAAAAGGTATTTCCATTAGTTTGATGGCCAAAGGAAAACTCAGAATAGTGACACACCTAGACTACCGTCAAGTAATGCATGAGTATGTTTTGGAAATTTTAGAAAAGTTGGAATTTTAATCTATAACTGTTAACTTTTAAGTGGATAACTTCCGCTTCTTATTTTATTCAATAGGTATGTATTGGTTATTTTTGTAATAAAAATAAGTACTATAAATGCCAAACACATTGCTAAAACCGCCTTTTGCAAAAATTAATCCACGCACTTTGGAGAAACACGGACACATCCGAACCGATAATTATTATTGGTTAAACCAAAGAGAGAACCCTGAAGTGATAGATTACCTCAATCAAGAGAACGCATACTATCAGCAAGAAACTGCACATACCATAGATTTTCAAAAGGATTTGTTTGAAGAAATGAAAGCCCGAATTAAGGAAGATGACGAGTCGGTTCCTTATTTTTATAATGGCTATTATTATATTACACGTTTTGAAAAAGGTAAAGATTATCCTATCCATTCGCGAAAAAAAGAAAATCTGGAGGCCAAAGAAGAAATTTTATTTGATTGTAATGAAATGGCAAAAGGACATTCGTATTTTAATTTGGCTGGTATAAGTGTAAGCGAAGACAATACTTTAGTGGCTTTTGGCATTGATACGGTATCGAGAAGACAATATACAATCCAAATTAAGAATTTGTTGACGGGAGAAATCCTTCCCGTAAAAATAGAAAACACTACTGGCGGAGCAACTTGGGCAAGTGATAATAGCACTTTGTTTTATTCGAGAAAAGATGAAGTAACATTACGCTCCGATAAAATTTACAAACACAAAATAGGTACTGCTACTAAAAATGATATTTTGGTTTATTTTGAAAAAGATGAAACCTTTGATGTGTCAGTCTATAAATCGAAGTCGAAGAAATATATAATCATCAATTCAAGTAGCACTTTAACAACCGAATACCAAACGGTTTTGTCGGCCACACCCGATGTAAAATTCAAAGTGTTTCAAAAACGAACACGTGGGTTGGAGTATTCGATGTCGCATTTTGATGAACATTTTTATATCGTAACCAATAAAGATAAAGCAACCAATTTTAAACTAATGAAGACTCCCGAAATAGCAACTTCAAAAGAGAATTGGGTAGATGTTATCCCGCACCGCGAAGATGTTTTGTTGGAAGATATTGATATTTTTAAGGATTATTTAGTGGTTTCGGAACGGTTTGATGGTTTGAATAGAATTCGTATAATGCCTTGGAGTGGAAAAGGGGAATATTATTTGCCTTTTGAAAGTGAAACCTATATGGCATATACGACAACCAATCTCGATTTTGATACCGAAATTCTTCGTTATGGTTATCAATCCCTAGCAACTTCCGCATCCGTAATTGATTTCAATATGAAAACGAAGGAGAAGAAGATTCTGAAAGAGCAAGAAGTCTTGGGCGGAAAATTCAATAAAAACAATTACATAGAAGAACGTATTTGGGCAACTGCCAAAGATGGAACTAAAGTACCGATCTCAATGATTTATAGAAAAGGCAATACTAAAAATGGTAAGAATCCGTTACTGTTATATGCTTATGGCTCGTATGGCGTAACCATGGATTGTCATTTTTCGTCGGTTAGATTGTCGCTTTTAGACCGCGGATTTATTTATGCTATTGCACACATTCGTGGCGGTGAAGATTTGGGAAGAGAATGGTATGAAGATGGTAAATTGCTAAAAAAGAAAAATACATTTACCGATTTCATCGATTGTTCTCAATTTTTAATCGATCAAAAGTATACTTCTGCTAATCATTTGTATGCTGAAGGCGGATCAGCAGGTGGACTTTTGATGGGTGCAATCGTAAATATGGAACCAAAACTATATAACGGAGTTATTGCACAAGTACCATTTGTAGATGTTGTTACCACAATGTTAGACGAAACCATACCATTAACTACGGGTGAATATGACGAATGGGGAAATCCAAATGTTAAGAAATATTATAATTATATGCTTTCTTATTCGCCCTATGATAATGTTGTGGCACAAGATTATCCAAACCTATATATTTCAACAGGTTTGCATGATTCTCAGGTACAGTATTGGGAACCAGCGAAATGGGTCGCTAAATTACGCGTTACAAAAACTAATAATAATAAATTATATTTGGATACCAATATGGATGCTGGTCATGGTGGTGCATCGGGAAGGTTTGAAGCCATTAAGGAAATAGCCAAAGAATATAGTTTTTTATTAGATTTAGAAGGAATAAAAAACTAGTTTAAAAATATTTTATTAAATTTGCAGAGTTTTGGTGTTTCTATACATATGGTCCAAAATATTGCTTGATTAAATTATTTTATGAAAGAAGATATAAAAGCTCACGATAATGTACTAAGTCTAATTGGTAATACACCTTTAATAAGACTAAACAGAATCACAGAATCTTTAACGGGAAACTTTTATGCTAAGGTTGAAGCTTTCAATCCAGGTCACTCTACTAAAGACAGAATTGCATTATATATTATTGAGGAAGCCGAAAGACAAGGTATTCTTTCACCAGGAGATACTATTATAGAAACTACATCAGGTAATACTGGTTTTAGTTTGGCAATGGTAAGTATCATTAAAGGATATAACTGTATTTTGGCGGTTAGTTCCAAATCTTCTAAAGATAAGATTGATATGTTACGCAGTTTAGGGGCAAAAGTTTATGTTTGCCCAGCACACGTTTCAGCAGATGATGAGCGTTCCTATTATAATGTAGCAAAACGTTTGCACGAAGAAACGAAAGGTTCTGTTTATATTAATCAATATTTCAATCAGTTGAATATTGATGCACATTATAAATCAACGGGTCCTGAAATTTGGGAACAAACCAACGGAAAAATAACACATCTTGTAGCTTGCAGTGGAACTGGTGGTACCATTTCGGGTGCTGCTAAGTTTCTAAAAGAAAAAAATCCAAATATTAGAATTTTAGGAGTAGACGCTTTTGGCTCTGTATTAAAAAAATACCATGAAACTAAAGAGTTTGATGCCGATGAAATCTATCCCTACAGAATAGAAGGATTAGGAAAGAATCTTATTCCAACAGCTACTGACTTTGACTTGATTGATCATTTCATAAAAGTGACCGATGAAGAAAGTGCTCACACTACGAGAGAAATTGTTAAAAGAGAAGGATTGTTTGTAGGTTATACATCGGGTGCTGTGATGCAAGCTATTAAGCAATATGCTGAAGAAGGTGAATTTAACGAAAATAGTAATGTTATAGCTATTTTCCCAGATCATGGTTCACGTTATATGAGTAAAGTATTTAGTGATGATTGGATGAGCGAACAAGGATTCTTTGATAGTATTAATGCAGAAGAAGTTCAGAAAGTAGAATTTATTAAATAGATATCATATTTAGATATATAAAAAAACCTCCGAAGCTATTTGGAGGTTTTTTTTATTCT